>JALORJ010000005.1:0-21328 GCA_025459035.1 Burkholderiales bacterium | reverse complement strand
ATCAGGTGCTGCGGCGCGAGCACGTCGGGGGCGTGATAGCCGTCCGGGGCGATGGTGTCGTTCGGATGCGCGTCGAGCACCGACGCGCTGGCGGTGCCGATGCCGAAGCGCGCGCTGTTGGAGGCGCCGAAATACGCGCGCGCGAGCCGGCTCTGGTAGAGCTGCTGCAGGCTGGACAGATTGACGAAGGCCATCGTGCGGCCCATCACGCCGATGCCGACCGCGATCACCGCGAGCCACGCGGCCGCCCACGGCAGTGGCGCGGTGAACCCTGCGGCCGGCATCGCGCCGATGTCGATCGGACAGTCGGCCCCGAACAGGCACAGGTCGATGCGACCGGTCCAGCCCTGCGCGGCGGGCGAGCGCCCCGCGCCCCACAGCGCCGTCTGCGCGAGGATCGACCAGCCGGTGGCGACCAGCAGCAGCAGCGCGCCGCCCAGCAGCAGGCCCAGCCGGTCGATCGACAGCGCGCCCACCCCCTTCAGCACGTTGTCGCGCCCGACCCGCGCCGCGAGCGCACGGATCGCGGTGATCAGCAGCCCGGTGGCCCCCCCGCCGGCGGCCGCCTTGGCCAGCGAGAACTCGCCGCGGATCGTCGCGTACAGCGCCTGCCCGGCGGTGTCGACCAGCGCGATGACGCCGAGCACGAGCGCGACCCGGGCCGAGGCGGTCATCCACAGCGTGAGGCGCAGCCGGATCGAGGCGATGCGCGCCGCCGGGTCCTCGCGCATGCCGGCCGCGCTGCCGAACGCCGCGAACTTGGCACCGAAGTACCACGCGACCGACGCGCCCGACGCCGCCCCGAAGGCCGCCGCGACGGCCGCGAGTCCGCGATGCGGCGCCGTCACGGCCAGCGCGGCGAACACGGTGGCCGCCGCGACACGCAGTCCGATGCCCATCAGGGCCGAGCGCTGCCACCACGGCGCCCCGGTCGCGGCAGTGCCGTGCTGCGTGGCCCAGTAGGCGACGCCGAGCGGTGCGGTGGCCACGGCGACGACCCCGCCGGGCAGCAGCCACAGCGGGCTCCACCACAGCCCGGCGCCATCGCCGACGAACAGCGTCTCGACCGTCAGCGCCGCATCGCGGGTCGGTGGCCACGCGACGGCGACGACGCGCAGCAGGCCCAGCGCGAGGAACAGCGCGAAGCACAGCGAGCCCAGCACCACGTGCACCGCCAGCAGGTTGCGCAGCGCGAGCACGACGGCATAGAGGAAGTCGCCGGCGCCCCCCGGCGCGAGGAAGCGTCCGTTCTGCCGCAACCACGCGAGCGGCGCCGCGATCAGCTTGTCGCGCTGCTGCGTCGGCGAGTCGTCGGGGCGCACGCGGGCGATCGAGCGCGCGCCCGGCACCGCGGACAACGCGCGAAACGCGTCGTCGGCCTCCTCCACGCACGGGCCCTCGGGCGCCTCGGGCTGCGGACCGCGCGCGCGCTGCGGCACGAACAGCGAGCAGAAGAACCCCCCGGCATAGCCCCCGCCGGAGACCGTCGACAGGTAGTCGATGTGGCGCAGCAGACCGCCCGGCGCGTCGGGATGGTCGGGACGCGGATCGGCCGCGTGCGCGGGCGCGTCGACACGCCCGCCGCCGCGGCGGCACTGCGCCATGCCCTGCATGAAGCCGAGCGAGAAGGTCGCGCTGCGGATGCCGCCGCCCGACAGCGCGAGGCCCACGCCGCTCTCGAGCGCCGGCGGCTCGGGGGCGTCGATGCCGTTCACGTGGCGACGGCGCGCGCCCATGCGCACGCGCTCGTCGTGGCGCCAGTCCGGTGCCGCGCGGCCGGATGCGTCGGGCGGGGCGGGCGGCGTCATCGGCGGGTCGGGCGTGACCGCCGGTCAGCGACCGAAGTCGCGGGCGACGAACGGCCGGGCCAGATCGGCGTTCGACGCGACACCCAGCACGCGGCGCATCACGAAGTTGAGCCCGTTCGCGTCGTTGTCGAAGTCGGTGTGTCGCTTCGATCCGACGACCGCCGGATCGTCGCGCGTGTTGAACGCCGCGACCCGTGCGCGCAGCGACGCCGGCAACGCGGCCGCATACGCGTTCCAGTACTTCTCCATGCCGAGGATCGGTGTCTCGCGCCGGCGATCCTGGTAGGCGTTCGCGACCAGGTAGAGCACCGACTTGCCGTAGATCAGCGCGACGCGATCGCCCTGTTCGTGCGCGTCGTCGAGGTAGAGGTGATCGAGCCTCGCGACCGTGCGGTCTTCCAGGCGCGGCCGCAGCGTGGTGTCGAAGCGCTCGACCGTGCACGCCGGCGCCATCAGCGTCGCGCTCGCGAATGCCGGCGCGCGCAGCGCCCGCCAGCGGTCGAGCAGATGACAGCCGAACACGGCGCCGGCGCTGTGCCCGACGAAGTGCAGCGCGGGGGCGGCCGCGCCGGCCTGGCGCAGCGCGCCGGCGATCGCGTCGAGCGCGGTGCTGCCGCCGGCACCCGGTGCGAACGACGCGTCCGCATCGCGCAGGATGTCGGCCCAGATCGCGCCGCCGACGCCCTGCGTGAAGCGTTCGATCATGGTGTCGGTCCAGCTCGACGCCGCCGCGACGCGCTGGTCGACCTTCGGCTTGCGCGCGACGATCAGGTCGGACAGCGTCTCGAGGATGCCGGTCTCCCAGACGAAGCACAGCGGCGCGATGCCGTTGGCGAGGAACACCGGGGCGAGCGTCGCGATCTGCCGCGTGGCATCACCGACCGACACCAGCCCGCCGTGCGCCCAGAGCAGCAGATGCTTCGGTGGCGCCACAAGCCCGGGCACCGTGCCCGCGACGAGCCGCGCGGCGATCGCGCGGGTCTCGGCGGCCGACGACGGGTAGTCGCCGCGCGCGTCGAAGCCGCCCTCGTCGAGATGCACGTAGTGGTTCCAGATCTGCTGCGCGGGCGGCCCCGAGCGCGACACGCGGGTCCCGGTCGGCCCGACCGTGTACTTCGTGCCGCGCAGGGCCGCGAGCGACTCGACCGGACGCGCCTTGCGCGCGACCCACAGGTCCCACGCGTTCTGGTCGAAATCCGCATAGGTCCACAGCGCGATGCCGGCGTGTCCGTCCCAGCCTCCCCACGCGTCGCCCCACGAGTTCTGCACCAGGAAGCCGCGCTCGGTCCAGCCGACGATCGCGAACGCGTGCCCGCCGGCCTCGGGGACCTCGGGGGACCACGCGATGACGCCGGCCTGCGGGTCGTCCCATCCGGCGTGTGTCGCGGCCGACGCGAACACGACGCCCACCTCGGCCAGCGCTGCGTGCAGGTCGGTGCGGCGCGGCATCACGCGGTAGTAGGCGCCGAGCACGTTCGCGAGCGCCGCGTTCTGCCGCGCCTCGGTCAGAACGCCGATCTTCGCCTCGGCCCTCGCGATCGCTGCGCTCAGCCGCTTCGCTTCGGCGCGGTCCGCCGTGCGGCGGGCGTCGGCGAGGGCGGCGTGCAGCGTGCCGACGTCGACCGCGACGTACGGCCAGTCGGCCTCCGGACAGACGCCGTGCTTGAACCAGCCCTTCATCGCCCCGCGCGTGTTCGAGTAGTCGTACGCGCGGCCGGGCCACGCGTCGAAGTTCTTCGCCATCTCGAACAGCATCCGCGCGCTGACGCGCGAGCGGGGCGACGCGAGCACGCGCGCGCGCCGGTCCGGCGGCGCCGCGCGCGCGTTCAGGTAGTTGATCGTCGCGGCCAGGCCGAAGCCCGTGCATGCGCCCTGCTGACCCTGGTCGAGGATGTGCACGCTGTCCCAGTGCGGCTCCTGGCGGGGCGGCAATTCGACCAGCGCGGGCCGGTAGACGAGGTCGCGGAAGTCGAACGAGTCGCGACCGGCGTCGCGGCGCGGATCGGCGGTCGGCGTCGCGTCCGGCGGGCGGGCGAGCTTGCGCGCCGCGGCGCGGGCCGGTCGGGACGCGCCGGCGCTCGCGGCGCGGGCAGGCGATTGCAGCGGTCGGGCCATGACGCTGTCCTCCGTTCGCGGCGCGCGTTCGGGGGGCGCGCTCGGCGCCGAGAGTAGGCGCGACGGCGGCACCGCGCCACGCGTCGACGGTCGTGCCTGCCGCTTCGCGGGGGGGCGACGCCGCAGCACGGAGCGGTTGCGCCTCGGACAGTGGCGCGGCACCGGCTCGCGACTGTGTCGGCGCCGCGGGGAACCCCCGGGGTGCTCGTGAGCGCACGCCGGCGCACGGCGACGGCCTTCACGGCGCGGCGCGCCTGTCGGTTAGCTTCGCTCGCGCGATGTCGCGCCGCCCACCCGGAGGAAGCCCTCGTGACCCGCCTGCTGACCGTGTCCGACACCGTCGCCCGCCATGCGCGCCTGCAACCGGACCGCGTCGCCGTGCGCGATTCGCGCCGCACGCTGACGTGGGCGCAGTGGGACGCGCGTGCGAGCCGCGTCGCCAACGCGCTGCTCGCGCGCGGGCTGGTCAAGGGCGACCGCGTCGCGCTGCTCGCGTACAACCGGATCGAGTGGATGGAGTTCTACGCGGGCCTCGCACGCGCGGGGCTGGTTGCGGTGCCGGTCAACTTCCGGCTGATGGCGCCCGAGATCGCGTTCATCGTGCAGCACTGCGAGGCGCGCGCGCTGATCGTGCAGGACGATCTGGTCGATCGCGTCGAACCCGTCCGCGACACGCTGGGCATCGACGCGGCGCGGTGGGTCCGCTTCGGCAGCGACACGCCGCGCGCCGGCTGGTCGGACTACGAGACACTGCTGGCCGCCGCGCCCGCCACGCCGCCGACGGTCGACGTCGACCCGGCCGACCTGTGCGCGCTGATGTACACGTCGGGCACGACCGGCAAGCCGAAGGGCGCGATGCGCAGCCACGCCGGCAACACGCTGATCGCGCTGGGCACCGCGCTCGACATGGGCTTCACGCGCGACGACGTCGCGCTGCTGGTGATGCCGATGTGCCACGCGAACTCGCTGTACTTCGCGCACACCTTCGTGCACCTGGGCGCCACCGTCATCGTCGACGACCGCAAGAGCTTCGACCCCGAGGCGCTGCTGGCGACGCTGGCCGACGCGCGCGTGACCTTCACGTCACTGGTGCCGACGCACTACATCATGATGCTGGGGCTGCCCGACGCGGTGAAGGCGCGCCACGACGTGAGTGCGGTGTCGAAGCTGATGATCTCTTCGGCGCCGGCGCGGCGCGAGACCAAGCTCGCGATCCTCGCGCACTTCCGCAACGCCGGCCTGCACGAGCTGTACGGCTCCACCGAGGCCGGCTGGGTCACGCTGCTGCGCCCCGACGAGCAACTCGATCACCTGGGCTCGGTCGGCCGCGAATGGGTCGGCACCGGTGCGATCCGGATCCTCGACGCCGACGGCCGCGAGGTGCCCGACGGTCAACCCGGCGAGCTGTTCTCGAACACGCCGTGGGTCTTCGACGGCTACTGGAAGCAGCCGGAGAAGACCGCCGAATGCTTCCGCGGCGCGTGGTGCTCGGTCGGCGATGTCGCCAGGCGCGACGCCGACGGCTTCATCCAGCTCGTCGACCGCAAGAGCAACATGATCATCAGCGGCGGGGAGAACGTGTACCCGTCGGAGGTCGAAGCCGTCGTCGGCGCCCATCCGGCCGTGAAGGACGTCGCCGTGATCGGCGTGCCGCACGACAAGTGGGGCGAGGCCGTCACCGCCGTGGTCGTGCTGCACACCGGCGTGACGGTCACCGACACCGAACTGCTGGCCTTCTGCCGCGACCGCATCGCCGGCTACAAGCGCCCGCAGTCGATCACGTTCATGCAGGAGGCGGACGTCCCGCGGACGGCGACGGGGAAGATCCAGCATCGGGTGTTGAAGGAGCGGTGGTTGGCGGCGCGCTGAGCGCCCTTCCTTGCGCGAGCCCGCCGGCGACGGCCCGCCTCGCGCAGAGTCGACTGCCGGAGCCGTCACCGCCTCGGCGCCGACACCCACCCGTCACCCCCGCCCCGCCGCCCCTTGAATCCCCGGCCGGGCGCCCCATGTCTGGCGGGCCTTGAAAAACCCCTTCCGCTCCCCGCCCATGGCCGACCCCCAGGACGCGCTCGACGCGCTCGCCCCCGACGCCCCGACCGATCCGGTCGCCCCTTCGACGGCTGACGCGGCCAGTGCCGCCGCCGCAGCCGCCGGAGATAGTCCCGACCTCGCGACGCAGCTGGCCGCCGCCGAAGCGAAGGCCGCCGACGCCCACGACCAGTTCCTGCGTGCTCGCGCCGAGATGGCCAACATCCAGCGCCGCGCCGACGACGCCGTGGCCAAGGCGCACAAGTTCGCGGTCGAGGACTTCGCGCGCGAGCTGCTGGCGGTACGGGACAGCCTCGAAGCGGCGCTGGCCACGCAGTCCGGGCCGGCCGACGCCACGTACGAGGGCGTGCAGATCACGCTGAAGCAGTTGACGGCGGTGTTCGACAAGTTCGCGGTGCGTGAAGTGGCGCCGGCGGTCGGCGAGAAGCTCGACCCGAACCGGCACCAGGCGATGGCGGCAGTGCCGTCGGAGCAACCGCCCAACACGGTCGTGCAGGTCTTCCAGAAGGGCTACACGCTGCACGAGCGCCTGCTGCGACCGGCGCTGGTCGCGGCCGCGAAGGCACCCGACGCATGACGCCGCGGCGTGCGGGTCCGTGCCGGCACAGCGTCCGGAACATGACCCGCACGCCGCGCGCAGGCGCTTGATTCCGCAGGCGCCCACCCCAGTTATCCACAGTCCGCAACACCTCACCCACGGATTTCCACCATGGCAAAGATCATCGGCATCGACCTGGGCACCACCAACTCCTGCGTCGCCATCATGGAAAACGGCGTGCCGAAGGTCATCGAGAACTCGGAAGGCGCGCGCACCACGCCGTCGATCGTCGCGTACGCGGAGGACGCCGAGGTTCTGGTCGGCGCGCCGGCCAAGCGTCAGGCGGTGACCAACCCGCGCAACACGCTGTACGCCGTCAAGCGCCTGATCGGCCGGCGCTTCAAGGAAGGCGAAGTGCAGAAAGCGCTGAAGCTGATGCCCTACGGCATCGTCGAGAACAGCAACGGCGACGCGTGGGTGGACGTGCGCGGCAAGCGCATCGCGCCGCCCGAAGTCAGCGCGCAGGTGCTGATGAAGATGAAGAAGACGGCCGAGGACTATCTCGGCGAACCGGTCACCGAGGCGGTCATCACGGTGCCGGCGTACTTCAACGACTCGCAGCGCCAGGCCACCAAGGACGCCGGGCGCATCGCCGGTCTCGAGGTCAAGCGGATCATCAACGAGCCCACCGCGGCGGCGCTGGCGTTCGGCCTCGACAAGCAGTCGGGCAAGGATCGCAAGATCGCCGTGTACGACCTGGGCGGCGGCACGTTCGACGTGTCGATCATCGAGATCGCGGACGTCGACGGCGAGAAGCAGTTCGAGGTGCTGGCGACCAACGGCGACACGTTCCTCGGCGGCGAGGACTTCGACCATCGGCTGATCGAGTACGTGATCGGCGAGTTCCGCAAGGAGTCGGGCGTCGACCTGTCGAAGGACGTGCTCGCGCTGCAGCGGCTGAAGGAGTCGGCCGAGAAGGCGAAGATCGAGCTGTCGTCGAGCCAGCAGACCGAGATCAACCTGCCCTACATCACGGCCGACGCGTCGGGCCCGAAGCATCTCGCGATGAAGATCACGCGGGCGAAGTTCGAGTCGCTGGTCGAGGACCTGATCGAGAAGTCGATCGAGCCCTGCCGCGTCGCGATCAAGGACGCCGGCGTCAAGGTGAGCGACATCGACGACGTGATCCTCGTCGGCGGCCAGACGCGCATGCCGAAGGTGCAGGACAAGGTGCGCGAGTTCTTCGGCAAGGAGCCGCGCAAGGACGTCAATCCCGACGAGGCCGTGGCCGTCGGCGCCGCGGTCCAGGGCGGCGTGCTGCGCGGGGACGTGAAGGACGTGCTGCTGCTCGACGTGACGCCGCTGTCGCTCGGCATCGAGACGCTGGGCGGCGTGATGACCAAGCTGATCCAGAAGAACACGACGATCCCGACCAAGGCGAACCAGGTCTTCTCGACGGCCGACGACAACCAGCCGGCGGTGACCATCAAGGTGCTGCAGGGCGAGCGCGAGATGGCGAGCGGCAACAAGTCGCTCGGCGAGTTCAACCTCGAAGGCATCCCGCCGGCCGCGCGCGGCACACCGCAGATCGAGGTGATCTTCGACATCGACGCCAACGGCATCCTGCATGTGTCGGCCCGCGACAAGGCGACCGGCAAGGAGAACAAGATCACCATCAAGGCGAGCTCGGGCCTCACCGAGGACGAGATCCAGCGCATGGTGAAGGACGCCGAGGTGCACGCCGAGGACGACCGCAAGGCCCGCGAGGTCGTCGACGCGCGCAACCAGCTCGACGGTCAGGTGCACGCCGTGCGCAAGATGCTGGCGGAGCACGGCGACAAGATCGACGCCGACGCGCGCGCGAAGATCGAGGCCGCGCTGACCGACGCCGAGGCCGCGATCAAGTCCGGAGACAAGGACGCGATCGACGCCAAGGGGCAGGCGCTGATGCAGGCGTCGCAGACGCTCGGCGAGAAGATGTATGCCGAGCAGGCGGCCGGCGCCGCGGCCGCCGGTGCGGGTGCCGGTGGCGCACAGGCGAAGGCCGACGACCCGAACGTCGTCGACGCCGAGTTCGAGGAAGTCGACGACAAGCGCTGAGCGCCCCGCGCACGGGCATTCAGGGCACGGGGGCGGATCGGCCTCTCGTGCCCTTTGTCTTTCGGTGATCCAACATGACGACTTCCACGCGAGCAAGACGCGAATCCATGGCCAAGCGTGACTACTACGACGTGCTCGGGGTGAACCGCGACGCGAGCGACGACGACCTGAAGAAGGCGTATCGCAAGCTCGCGATGAAGTACCACCCGGACCGCAATCCGGACAGCAAGGACGCCGAGGAGAAGTTCAAGGAAGCCAAGGAAGCGCACGAGATCCTGTCGGACCCGCAGAAGCGCGCGGCCTACGACCAGTTCGGCCACGCGGCCTTCGAGGCCGGCATGGGCGCAGCGGGCGCCGGCGGGGGTCCGCAGGGTTTCGGCGGCTTCTCCGATGCCTTCGGCGACATCTTCGGCGAGATCTTCGGCAACGCGCGCGGCGGCGGTGGCGGCCGCAGCGGCGTCTATCGCGGATCGGACCTGCGCTACAACCTCGAGGTGACGCTCGAGGAAGCCGCGCGCGGCACCGAGACGCGCATCCGCATCCCGACGCACGACGAGTGCGACACCTGCCACGGCTCGGGTGCCAAGCCCGGCACGCAGGCCAAGACCTGCCCGACCTGCAACGGCGCCGGCCAGGTCCGCATGCAGCAGGGCTTCTTCTCGGTGCAGCAGACCTGCCCGCGCTGCCACGGCAGCGGCAAGATCATTCCCGACCCGTGCGGCACCTGCGGCGGCAGCGGCCGCGTCAAGAAGCAGAAGACGCTGTCGGTGAAGATCCCGGCTGGCGTCGACACCGGCGACCGCATCCGTCTGTCCGGCGAAGGCGAGCCGGGCATGAACGGCGGCCCGACCGGCGACCTGTACGTAGTGGTCAACATCAAGGACCACCCGGTCTTCCAGCGCGACGGCAACGACCTGCACTGCGAGATGCCGATCAGCTTCACCACGGCCGCGCTCGGCGGCGAGATCGAGATCCCGACGCTCGACGGCGCCGCCAAGATCCGCATCCCGTCCGAGACGCAGTCGGGCAAGGTGTTCCGGCTGCGCGGCAAGGGCATCAAGGGCGTGCGCTCGTCGGCATACGGTGACCTGCACTGCCACGTCGTGGTCGAGACGCCGGTCAACCTGACCGCACGTCAGAAGGAGCTGCTGCGCGAGCTCGAGGACATCAACGCGACCGACAGCTCGACCCACAACCCGCGCGCGAAGTCGTGGATGGATCGGGTGAAGGAGTTCTTCGAGGGTTGACCTGCGGCCGGTGCGCGCGCGACCGCGCACCGTAGCGACGCTGCGGCCCGAAGCGCAGCGGCCCGACGATGACGCGCGGTCGACGCCGGGTCGTCATGATCGAGGCCCGTCCCGATCCTCGAGGCCCGATCCGATGCCTTCGCTTCGCCCCTTCGCTCCCGGCGACTTCGACCGGTGGTTGCCGCTGTGGCGCGGCTACCAGAGCTTCTACAAGGTCGACATTCCTGCCACGACCACGGCGGTCACGTGGCGCCGGCTGCTCGATCCGGCCGAGCCGATGCGCGGCGTCTTCGCGCTCGGCGACGACGGCGCACCGGTCGGCTTCGTGCACACGATCGATCACCGCAGCTGCTGGACCGTCGGCGACTACCTGTATCTGCAGGACCTTTACGTCGCCGAGTCGGTGCGCGGCCGCGGCCACGGCCGCGCGCTGATCGAGCACGTCTACGCCGACGCGCAGGCACGCGGCATCGCGCGCGTGTACTGGCTCACGCACGAGAGCAACGCGACCGCGCGCGCGCTCTACGACCGCGTCGCGGACCGGACCGGCTTCATCCAGTACCGGAAGGTGTTTCCGGACCGCGCCGCGTCCTGACGCACACGCGCGCCACCGTTGCCGCGCGTACGTCGCGCTCGGCGGCGGCGCGGCGTCAGCGTCGCCGCCAGACGGTCACGCCGCCCGGCTTGTCCTCGAGCACGATCCCGGCGACGTCGAGTTCGGCGCGGATCGCGTCGGCGTCGGCGAAGCGCTTCGCCTTCTTGGCCTCGGCGCGCGCGGCGATGCGCGCGTCGATCGCGGCATCGTCGACCCCACCGTTGCCTGCCGCGGCCGCGCCGGGCGCGGCCTTCAGGAACGCCTGCGGGTCACGCTGCAGGAAGCCCATCACGCCGCCGAGCGCCCGCAGCGTCGCGGCGTGCGTCGGCGAGCGTTCGCGGTTGACCACACCGGCCAGGTCGAACAGCACCGCCATCGCCTGCGGCGTGTTGAAGTCGTCGTCGAGCGCCTCGCGCAGTTGCGCCGCCCACGGATCGTTCCAGTCGATCGCCGCGGCATCGGTCGCCGGCGGCACGTTCGCGAGCGCGGTGTACAAGCGCGTGAGCGACTGGCGCGCGTCGTCGAGGTGCTGGTCGGAGTAGTTGAGCGGGCTGCGGTAGTGCGCCCGCGCGATGAAGAAGCGCACGACCTCGGCGTCGTAGCGCGCGAGCACGTCGCGGATCGTGAAGAAGTTGCCGAGCGACTTCGACATCTTCTCGTCGTCGACGCGCACGAAGCCGTTGTGCATCCACGTCTGCACGAAGCGACCGCCGAACGCGCCTTCCGACTGCGCGATCTCGTTCTCGTGGTGCGGGAACTGCAGGTCCGCGCCCCCGCCGTGGATGTCGAAGTGCGGGCCCAGCAGCGCGCAGGACATCGCGGAACACTCGATGTGCCAGCCCGGGCGCCCGTCGCCGAAGACCGACGGCCAGGCCGGGTCGCCGGGCTTCGCGCGCTTCCACAGCACGAAGTCGAGCGGGTCGTCCTTGTCGCGGTCGACCGCGACGCGTTCGCCGGCGCGCAGGTCTTCGAGCGACTTGCCGGACAGCTTGCCGTAGCCGTCGAAACGCCGTACCGCGTAGTTCACGTCGCCGGCGGCGGTGCGATACGCGAGCCCCTTCGCCTCGAGTGTCGCGATCAGGTCGAGCATGCCCGGCACGTGCTCGGTCGCGCGCGGCTCGTGATCGGGCCGCAGCACGCCCAGGGCGTCGGCGTCCTCGTGCATGAAGCGGATGAAGCGGTCGGTGAGCGCGCCGATCGACTCGCCGTTGTCGGCCGCGCGCTTGATGATCTTGTCGTCGATGTCGGTGATGTTGCGCACGTACGTCACCGCATAGCCGCTCGCACGCAGCCAGCGCGCGACGATGTCGAACACCACCATCACGCGGGCATGACCGATGTGGCAGTAGTCGTAGACGGTCATGCCGCAGACGTACATGCGGACCGTGCCGGGCACGAGGGGGGTGAACGGGCGCTTGTCGCGGGTCAGCGTGTCGTGGATGCGCAGCATCGGATCGGGATCGGGGCGTGCGGCGCCGACGGCGCCGTGGCAGGAACGGGAGGGGTTGCGCCGCTGGGGCGTGGCAGAATCGATCGCAATTCCGGGACCTGATCCCTTCATCGCCACGCGATTCGACCACAGCAGATGACCCGGTTCCGGCGCCTCGCGGGCGCGCTCGCATTGCTCGTCTGCTGCGCGGTGCAGGCGGCGCCGACCGACGACTACCAGGAAGCGCGCAAGCTGTTCGCGGCGTCCGACTGGTCACAGGCTCTAGTGCGCGTCGACAGTTTCCTGCAGCGCAACCCGCGCGACGCGCGGGCGCGCTTCCTGCGCGGACTGGTGCTGACCGAGCTCAACCGCCAGCCCGAAGCGATCAAGGTCTTCACCGCACTGACCGAGGAATTCCCGGAGCTGCCCGAGCCGTACAACAACCTCGCGGTGCTGTACGCGGCCCAGGGCCAGGACGACAAGGCGCGCCGCGCCCTCGAGATGGCGATCCGCACGCATCCGAGCTACGCGACGGCGCACGAGAACCTGGGCGACATCTACGCGAAGATGGCACGCGAGGCCTACGACAAGGCCCTGCAGCTCGACTCGAGCAACGCGTCGGCCAAGGCGAAGCTCGCGCTGGTGCGCGAGCTGTTCTCGGCGAAGACGCCTGCGACCGGTCCGCTGGTGCGCTCGACCGTCGCCGAGCCGCCCGTGGCGGCACCGCCGATCGCGCCGCCCGCGTCCCCCGCGCCGACGCAGGTCGCGGCGGAGAAGCTCGTCGCGGCACCGACCGCCGCGCCCGCGAAACCCCCGGCACCGACCGGCGCGAGTCCGGCACTTGCAGCGAAGCCGGCCGACACCGCCGCAGCGGCGGACCCGAAGTCGACCGATGGCAACCCCGAGACCGCCGTGCTGCGCGCGCTCGACGCGTGGGCCTCCGCGTGGTCGCGCAACGACGCGAAGGCCACGCTGGGCTTCTATGCGCCCGGCTTCAAGGTTCCCGGCGGTCAGTCGCGCGAGCAGTGGGAAGCGGCACGACGCGAGCGCATCGCCGGCGCGAAGAAGCTGAAGGTCACGGCTGCGAATCCGCGCGTGAGCTTCTCGAGCCCCGAGGAAGCGGTGGTCGTGTTCCGCCAGAACTACGTGTCGAGCACGCTGCGCTCGACCGGCATGAAGCGCATCACGTTCGTGCGCAGCGGCGGTCGCTGGCTGATCCAGCAGGAAGACCTGGTCAAGTGATGCGCGGCTCGCGCGCACTCGCGACGATCACCGCGTTCGCGCTGGCGGCTGCGGCGCTGTTCACGCTCGAAGCCGACACGCACGCGATGGCGCGCAAACCCGCCGCGAAGCCGGGCGCGGCCGCGGCGAAAGCGTCCGTGCGCGACGTGACCGGCGTCGAAGCGGCGCTGCTGACCGTGCTCGACGATGTCGGCGCGGCCGATCTCGGCGCGGCGCTCGACCGGGTCGATCGCGTGATCGCGGCGAATCCGAACTTCCGGCTCGCGCACCTGATCAAGGGCGATCTGCTGCTGGCGCGATCGCGCCCCATCACCGGGCTGGGCAACCTGGCCGACGCGCCGGTCGAACCGCTGGCGGACCTGCGCGACGAGGCGCGCGCGCGAGTGGCACGTCGGCTTGCGTCCGTGCCGCCCGGCGGTGTGCCGAGCGCGCTGGTGAAGCTCGCACCGACGCAGCACCACGCGCTGGTCGTCGACACGTCGCACTCGACGCTGTACGTGTTCGAGAACCGCGACGGGGTGCCGACCCGCGTCGCCGACTACTACATCACCATCGGTCGCAACGGCGTCGAGAAGGCGCGCGAGGGCGACAAGCGCACGCCGCTCGGCGTGTACCACGTCACCTCGAGCCTGCCGCGCAAGGCGCTCGGCGACTTCTACGGCGCCGGCGCGTACCCGATCAGCTACCCGAACGAGTGGGACCGCCGTCAGGGGCGCGGCGGTCACGGCATCTGGCTGCACGGCACGCCGTCGGACACGTACAGCCGGCCGCCGCGTGCGTCCGACGGCTGCGTGGTGCTGACCAACGACGACCTGCAGGCGCTCGCGCGTCGGTTGCAGATCGGTACGACGCCGGTGGTCATCACCGACCGCGTCGAATGGGTCGCGCCCGAGGTGGTGAGCGCGCGTCGCGGCGAACTCGAGGCGGCGCTCGAAGCCTGGCGGCGCGACTGGGAAAGTCTCGACACCGAACGCTATCTGCGGCACTACGCCGCGGACTTCCGGTCCGACGGCATGACGCTCGCCGAGTGGGGTGCGCAGAAGCGCGCCGTCGCGGCGGGCAAGACGCACGTGAAGGTACGGCTCGAGGACACGAGCGTCTTCCAGTACCCCGGCGCGCAGCCGATGGCGCTGGTGACCTTCGTGCAGGACTATCGCAGCAACAACCTCGACCACGTGATGCGCAAGCGGCTGTACTGGGCGCATCTCGACGGTCGCTGGCAGATCATGCAGGAGGGCGCGGTGACGCTGCCGTCCGCACAACCGAGGAGAAGACGATGAAGCTGCTGTCCCGAGCCGTCGCGACGATCGCGCTGGCTGCCTTGCCGGGCGCCGTCGCGCTGGCCGCACCGGTGGTCGAGATCGAGACGTCGATGGGCGCGATGACGCTGGAACTCGACGCCGAGCGGGCACCGAAGACCGTCGCCAACTTCCTGCAGTACGCGAAGGACGGCTTCTACAAGGGCACGATCTTCCACCGCGTGATCCCGGGCTTCATGGTGCAGGGCGGCGGCTTCACGCCCGACATGCAGCAGAAGCCCACGCGTGAACCGGTGCCGATCGAATCGAGGAACGGCCTGAAGAACCTGACCGGCACCATCGCGATGGCGCGCACGCGCGACCCGAACTCGGCCACCGCGCAGTTCTTCATCAATGTCGTCGACAACGCGATGCTCGACCACCCGAAGCCCGACGGCCACGGCTACACGGTGTTCGGTCGGGTGACCAGGGGGATGGAGGTCGCGCAGAAGATCGTCGAGGTCCCGACGCGCTCGGTCGGCCCCTTTCAGGACGTGCCGGCGACGCCGATCACGATCAGCAACGTGCGCATCGTCAAGGCCGACTGAAGCCGGTCGAACGCGACGCCGAACACCCGCGACCCGCTCGCCTTCCTTCCCACTTCCGGAACCTGCCCATGACCCAGGTCAAGCTCGAGACCAACCACGGCGACATCACCCTGCAGCTCGACGCCGCGAAGGCACCGAAGACCGTCGAGACCTTCCTGCACTACGTGACCGCCGGTCACTACACCAACGTCATCTTCCACCGCGTGATCGACGGCTTCATGATCCAGGGCGGCGGCTTCGAGCCCGGCATGCGCCAGAAGCCGGCACCGAAGACGGTCGAGAACGAGGCCGACAACGGCCTGAAGAACGACGAGTACACGATCGCGATGGCGCGCACGAACGACCCGCATTCGGCGTCGGCGCAGTTCTTCATCAACGTCAAGAACAACGACTTCCTCAACCACAGCAGCAAGTCGCCGCAAGGCTGGGGCTACTGCGTGTTCGGGCGCGTGATCGCCGGCACCGAAGTCGTCGACCGCATCCGCAAGGTCGGCACCGGCTCGCGCGGCGGCCATCAGGACGTGCCGATCGAGGACGTCGTGATCAAGGCGGCCAGCGTGCTGCCGATGGCCTGATGCGGGCCGGCCCGGCGCGCGTGCGACGCGCGGGCCGGGGCGCGCGGGGTCCCTGCCCGCACGCGTGCGATCCGCGCCGCGCGCGGCCGCCGCGATGACGCGCGCGCCTGCGTCGCTCCTCGTGAGCGACCTGCACCTCGACGCGTCGCGACCGCAGGTCGCGGCGCGCTTCGAGCGCCTGCTCGCCACGCAGGCGCGGGGCGTCGAGCACCTGTTCGTGCTGGGCGACCTGTTCGAGTTCTGGATCGGCGACGACGCGCTCGACGATGCGTTCACCGCTCGCATCGCGGGCGCGCTGCACGCCGTCGCGGATGCCGGAACGCGCGTGTCGTTCATGGCCGGCAATCGCGACTTCCTGACGTCGCGTCGCTTCGCCGAGGCCACCGGCGCGGTCCTGCTCGAGGACCCGACCGTCGTCGACCTGCACGGGACGCCCACGCTGCTGATGCATGGCGACACGCTGTGCACCGACGATCACGCGTACCAGGCGTTCCGCGCGCAGGTACGGCATCCCGCCGTGCAGGCACAGTTCCTCGCGCTGCCGGCCGAGGCGCGCCGCGCACAGGTCGGTCAGGCCCGCGCCGCGAGCGAGCGCGAGAAGCAGATGAAGTCGGCCGAGATCATGGACGTGGCGTCCGCCGCCGTAGAAGCCGCGTTCCGCACGCACGGCGTGGCGCGACTGATCCACGGCCACACGCACCGCCCCGGGGTGCATCGCATCACGGTCGACGGGCGCACGTGCGAGCGCTGGGTGCTGTCGGACTGGCGCGACGACCACGCCGATGCGCTGCGCGTCGACGCCACCGGCATCACGCGCCTGCGCCTGACCGACGGCGCGTGAGGGCCGCGGCGCTCGCCGCGCCGGTCAGCTGCCGAGTCCGCGCGCGAGATCGCGCTGCAGGTCGGCGACGTCCTCGAGTCCGACCGCGATGCGCAGCAGGCGTTCGCCGATGCCGGCGGCCTCGCGCGTCGCCACCGCGATGCGGCCGTGCGTCGTGCTGGCGGGGTGCGTGATCGTGCTGCGCGTGTCGCCGAGATTCGCGGTGATCGACAGGGTGCGGCACGCGTCGACGACGCGCCACGCGGCATCGCGCCCGCCGTGCACCTCGAAGCTCACGATCGCACCGCCGGCCGACTGCTGGCGCATCGCGAGCGCATGCTGGGGATGCGATGCGAGCGCCGGATGGAACACGCGTGCGACCGCGGGATGCGCTTCGAGCCACGTCGCCAGTTCCAGTGCGGCCGCCGACTGCGCCACCATGCGCAGCCGCAGCGTCTCGAGGCCCTTCAGGATCACCCACGCGTTGAACGGCGCGAGCGTGGCACCGGCGTTGCGCAGGAAGGCCGTGAGCGGATCGGCGATCAGGCGCGCCGCACCGAGCACCGCACCGCCCATCACGCGCCCCTGACCGTCGAGATACTTGGTGGCCGAGTGCGTGACGAGGTCGGCGCCGAGCGCGAGCGGGCGCTGCAGCGCCGGCGTGCAGAAGCAGTTGTCCACGGCAAGCCACGCGCCGTGCGCATGAGCGATGTCGGCAAGCGCGCGGATGTCGGCGATTTCGGTGAGCGGGTTCGACGGCGTCTCGACGAAGAACAACCGGGTTCGCGGCCCGCAGGCCGCGCGCCACGCGTCGAGGTCGGTCAGTGCGACGTACGTGGTCGTGATGCCGAACTTCGCGAGGAAACGATCGAACAGTTGCGTCGTCGCGCCGAACAGGCTGCGCGACGCGACGACATGGTCACCCGCCTGCATCAGGCCCATCACCGTCGCGAGGATCGCGGCCATGCCCGACGCGGTCGACACGCAGCACTCGGCGCCTTCGAGCGCGGCCAGGCGCTCCTCGAACATGCGCGTCGTCGGGTTGGTGTAGCGCGAGTACACGAAGCCGGGATCGTCGCCGGCGAAGCGCGCCGCGGCCTGCGCCGCGCTGTCGAACACGAAGCTCGACGTGAGAAACAGCGCCTCGGAGTGTTCGCCGAAGGCCGAGCGGACCGTACCGGCGCGCACGGCGAGGGTCCCGGGTCCGGCCTCGGGGCGGTCGGCCGGGGGCTCGAAGCCACCGGGCGCGTGGGAGTGAGTCATCGGGAATACCCTTCGCAGACGAAAAAGCCCGTTCGGCGGTCGGCGCTCACGAACGGGCCATCTGCGGTGCGGTCGTGTCGCTTTAGCCGGATTTGTCGCGCGCCCGCAAGCTGAACTTCAAATCGGCGCGTGCCGCCCGCGAACGCGAACGACGATCCGAGTCTAGCCGCGATCAGCCCGTGGCTTCCATCAGGTTGAGGTCGAGCTGCGTCGTGGCGACCGAGCCGGCGCGCTCGAGCGACGCGTCGTTGCGCTGCGCGTCGATGCCCGACAGGTACTCGGCCGTGACGTCGCCGGTGACGTACTCGCCGCTGAAGCACGAGGCCTCGAAGCTGCGCACCGCCGGGTTGACCGACGACACCGCGGCGATCAGCGCGTCGAGGTCCTGGTAGATCAGCCGGTCGGTGCCGATCTCGGCCGCGATCGCGGCGTCGTCGCGACCGTTGGCGATCAGTTCGCGCGGGGTCGGCATGTCGATGCCGTAGACGTTGGGATAGCGCACCGGCGGCGACGCCGACGCGAAGTACACCTGCTTCGCCCCCGCCTCGCGCGCCATCTGCACGATCTCGCGACTGGTGGTGCCGCGCACGATCGAGTCGTCGACCAGCAGCACGTTCTTGCCCGCGAACTCGACACCGATCGCGTTGAGCTTCTGCCGCACCGACTTCTTGCGCACCGCCTGCCCGGGCATGATGAACGTGCGGCCGATGTAGCGGTTCTTGATGAAGCCCTCGCGATACGGCACGCCCAGGCGCCCGGCGAGCTGCATCGCGGCCGGCCGGCTCGAGTCGGGGATCGGGATGACGACGTCGATCGAGAGATCCGGATGGTCGCTGCGGATCTTCTCGGCGAGGGTCTCGCCCATGCGCAGCCGCGTCTCGTAGACCGAGATGCCGTCGATCACCGAGTCCGGCCGCGCCAGGTACACGTACTCGAACAGGCAGGGGTTCAGGGTCGGGTTCTCGGCGCACTGGCGGCTGTGGAACACGCCGTCCTCGTCGATGAAGATGGCCTCGCCCGGCGCCACGTCGCGCGATCGCCGGAAGCCCAGCGTGTCGAGCGCGACCGACTCGGACGCGACGAGATAGTCCACGCCCTGCTCGGTCACCTGGGTGCCGTAGATCAGCGGACGGATGCCGTACGGATCGCGGAACGCGAGCAGCCCGTAGCCGGCGATGCTCGCGACCACCGCGTAGGCGCCGCGACAGCGGCGATGCACGCCCGCGACCGCGGCGAAGATGGTCTCGGGCGTCAGGCGAAAGCCGGCCGCGTTCGCGGTCAGCTCGTGCGCGAGCACGTTGAGCAGCACTTCGGAATCCGAATTGGTGTTGACGTGCCGCAGGTCCTGGCGGAAGAGGTCGCGCTTGAGCTGCTCCGCGTTGGTCAGGTTGCCGTTGTGCCCCAGCACCATGCCGAACGGCGAGTTCACGTAGAACGGCTGCGCCTCCGCCGGATTCATCGCCGAGCCTGCGGTCGGGTAGCGACAGTGGCCGATGCCGGTCGCGCCCTGCAGGTTGCGCATGTCGCGCGTGCGGAACACGTCGCGCACGAGCCCGTTGCCCTTGTGCATGTGGAAGGTGCTGCCGGACGCCGTGACGATGCCGGCCGCGTCCTGGCCCCGGTGCTGCAGCACCAGCAGTCCGTCGTACAGGAGCTGGTTGACCGGCCCCGAAGACACCACGCCGAGGATTCCGCACATGCTCGATGCACCTCCAGAGGGTCGGGCCCGCCGGCTCGGACCGGCGACGCTCCACCGCGTTCAGTCGTACCGGATCCGCGCCTTCATCGCGTCGGGCAGCCAGCCCTGCACCGCCATCGCCAGCGCCTCGAACGGTGCCGACAGTCGCGCACTGCGCCAGTCGGGCTGGCGTGGCAGCGACGTCATGCCCGCCAGCAGCACCCCGACCAGCACGACCAGACCGCCGCGCAGCAGGCCGAACACGGCGCCGAGCGTGCGGTCCGCGATGCCCAGCCCGGTGGCCTTGACGATCCGCGACACGAACCACGTGACGATCCACATGCCGAGGAGCGTCATCACGAGCACGACGACGAAACCGGCTGCCCAGCGCAGCGGCTCGGGCTGAAGGGTCTGCGGAATCGCGGCCGCGACGCTGCCGGCGAACATCTTCGCGGCGAGCCCGGCGACGATCCAGCCCGCGATCGCCATCAGCTCCTTGACGAGCCCGCGCAGCACGCCGAGCAGCATCGACAGCCCGAGGATCGCGAGCACCGTCAGGTCGAAACTGTTCATGCGGACCGTGACGCCTGTCGCACGGGGTCGCGGAACCGGCGAAGCCGTCCGTCCACGAGTCGTCAGTCCCCCGGCACGACCTTGGCGTCGGCGGGCGCGAGCTTGCGCGCCACCAGCGCGTCGCGCGCCTCGCGCGCGGCGGCTTCGGATGCGAACGGCCCGGCACGCACGCGCACACGCGGTCCGGCCTGGGTCTTCAGCGGCTCGGTGACGACGGCGATCTTCGCGTCGTGCACCTTGTCGCGCAGCGCGGTGGCGCGCGCGGTCTCGGCGAATGCGCCGAGCTGCACGTACCAGCGCCCCGTAGACGCACTGGTGTCGGGCTTCGCGGCCGGCTTCGGCATGGCGGCGGGATCGGGCTTCGGCCGCGCGGGTTCGGCGGCGGGCTTCGGCGTCGACGCGGCATCGGCCTGCGGCTTCGCAGCCGCGGCCTTCGGCGCGGGCTCGGCAGGCTTCGACGCCGGCTTCGGTGCGGCGGCGGGCGGCTCGGGCACCGCGATGACGGGCGGCGGCTCGACCGCCGGCGCGCGCGCCGGCGCTTCCTCTGCCGACGGCACGGCCGCGGCGGCGCTCGACGCGGCCTCGGCGGCGACCGCGTCGTTGGCCGCGGGCGGCAGTTGCGCGTCGGCGCCAGGGAAGCGCTGCTCGACCGGCGGAACCGGCGGCATCGAGATCTCGACGTTCTTCAGCGGTGGCGGTGGCTCGTCGTCCACCAGCATCGGCAGGATCACGATGACCAGCAGCACGACGACGACGGCGCCGACGAGCCGGCGGCGTGCGCGCTTGCGCAGTCGGGTTTCTTCTTCGGTGACGGGAGCGGCCTGGGCCATGCGGTCGGGTCGGGAGGAACGAAGGAGCCGGTCGGCGCTCAGGCCGTGCCGCCGGGCGCGGCGTCGAGCCGTTCGAGCACCGGCGCGACGGTGTGGAACGAGCCGAATACTACGACCCGGTCATCGAGCTTCGCGGCTGCGCGCGCGGCCGCGAACGCGTCGACGACGCTCGCGTGCTCGACGACCGCATCGAGGACGTGCGCCGCGTCGAGCGCCGCCTGCAGCCGCGCGATCGACGCCCCGCGCGGGCCGGGCAGCGGCGCGAGGTGCCACACGTCGACGTGCGGCTTCACCGCGGCGACGACGCCCTCGATGTCCTTGTCGGCGAGCATCGCGAACACGGCGTGCGTGCGCGCGATGTCGGTCATCGCCGCGAGACCCGCGGCGAACTGCGTCGCCCCGTGCGGGTTGTGCGCGACATCGAGCACGGTCACGGGTCGCCCCGGCAGCACCTGGAAGCGTCCCGGCAGCTCCGCGGTCAGCAGCCCGGTGCGCACCGCCTGCGACGCGACCGGCACGCGTGCGCGCAGCGTGTCGAGCGCCATGATCGCGGCGGCGGCGTTGCCCAGCTGGTACGGCCCGCGCAGCGCCGGATGCGGCAGTCCGCCGCGCACCTGACC
>JALORJ010000167.1 GCA_025459035.1 Burkholderiales bacterium | reverse complement strand
GCCACGGCCGCGCTTCGCGCCTTGATCGACACCGCCCGTCGCGCTCGCTCGTGCGCGGTGAATTCCTTCACAGGATCTGAGCCGTCCGCGCCGGCGCCGCCGACCAGACGGGTTCCGTCGCGGCGGTGCAAGCGTTCACAATCGCAGTTTCCGCTGCGGGCATCGCATCCGCAGCCCGCTGTCCGCTGTGTCCACGAGGATCTCCCCATGGCCGACGCCGTCGTCGTCTCCACTGCCCGCACGCCGCTCACCAAGTCGTGGAAGGGCGCGTTCAACATGACCCACGGCGCCACCCTCGGCGGCCACGCCGTGAAGCACGCGGTGGCCCGGGCCGGGATCGATCCGGCCGAGGTCGAGGACGTGATCATGGGCTGCGCCAACCCCGAAGGCGCGACCGGCTGGAACATCGCCCGCCAGATCGCGCTGCGCGCCGGGCTGCCGATCACGACCTCGGGCATGACGATCAACCGCTTCTGCTCGTCCGGGCTGCAGACCATCGCCACCGCGGCCCAGCGCGTGATCGCCGGCGAAGGCGAGATCTACGTCGCCGGCGGGGTCGAGTCGATCTCGTGCGTGCAGAACGAGATGAACACGCACATGGCGCACGACGCCTGGCTCAAGGAGCACAAGCCGGCGATCTACTGGCCGATGCTGCGCACCGCCGAGACCGTGTCGCAGCGCTATGCGATCGACCGCGAGCGCCAGGACCGCTACGGCGTGGCGAGCCAGCTCAAGGCCGCCGCGGCGCAGGCCGAGGGCCGCACGCGCGACGAGATCGTGCCGATCGAGGTGACGATGAAGATCGTCGACAAGACCACCGGCCAGTCGACCGAGAAGACCGTCGTGGCCGACCGCGACGAGGGCATCCGCGCCGACACCACCTACGAGGGGGTGTCGCAGATCAAGCCGGCCATCGAGGGCGGCGTGATCGCGGCGGGCAACGCGAGCCAGTTCTCCGACGGTGCGTCGGCATGCGTGGTGATGGACGCGACGCTCGCCGAGCGACGCGGGCTGAAGCCGCTGGGCGTGTTCCGCGGCTTCGCGGTGGCGGGCTGCGAGCCCGACGAGATGGGCATCGGCCCGGTCTTCGCGATCCCGAAGGTGCTCGCGCGCACCGGTCTGAAGATCGACGACATCGGGTTGTGGGAACTCAACGAGGCCTTCGCGGTGCAGGTGATCTACTGCCGCGACAAGCTGGGCATCCCCGACGAGCGACTCAACGTGAACGGCGGCTCGATCGCGGTCGGGCATCCGTACGGCGTGACCGGTGCGCGGCTCGTGGGCCACGCGCTGATCGAGGGCAGGCGCCGCGGCGTGCGCTTCGTGTGCGTGACGATGTGCATCGGCGGCGGCATGGGCGCGGCCGGCATCTTCGAGATCGCCTGAGCGCCGGCGGAGGCACACGACCGTGCAGGCGCGGCTGATCGACCGGCGCGATCTCGATTTCCTGCTGTACGACGTGCTCGACTGCGAGGCCCTGACGTCGCGCGAGCGCTTCCGCGAGCATTCGCGCGACACCTTCGATGCGGTGATCGACGCGGCCCACACGCTGGCGGTCGAGCAGTTCGCGCCGCACGCGAAGGCGGTCGACGAGCACGAGCCCCGCTTCGTCGACGGGCGCGTCGAGATCATTCCGGAGGTCAAGGCGGCGCTCGACGCCTTCCGCGACTCGGGTTTCCTCGCGGCGGGCTTCGACGCATCGCTCGGCGGCATGCAGCTGCCGATCACGATCACGCAGGCGTGCTTCGGGCTGTTCACCGCGGCCAACGTGGGGACTGCCGGTTATCCGTTCCTGACGATCGCCAACGCGCACCTGATCGCCGCGTGCGGCACCGACGCCCAGCGCGCGACCTGGCTGCCGCATCTGCTGTCGGGCCGCTTCTTCGGCACGATGTGCCTGTCCGAGCCGCACGCCGGCTCGGGGCTGGCCGACATCCGCACCCGGGCCGAGCCGCAGCCCGACGGCAGCTACCGGCTGTTCGGCCAGAAGATGTGGATCTCGGCCGGTGACCACGAGCTGGCCGAGAACATCGTCCATCTCGTGCTGGCAAAGATCCCGGGCGGACCGCCCGGCACGCGCGGCATCTCGCTGTTCCTCGTGCCGAAGTGGCGATTGACGCCCGACGGCGCGATCGGCGAGCGCAACGACGTCGCGCTGGTCGGCCTGAACCACAAGATGGGCTACCGCGGCACCACCAACTGCGTGCTGGGCTTCGGCGAGCGCGACGGGGCGTGGGGCGAACTGGTGGGGGCGCCGCACCAGGGCCTCGCGGTGATGTTCCACATGATGAACGAGGCGCGCATCGGCGTCGGTCTGGGCGCGACGATGCTGGGCTACTCGGGTTACCTGCACGCGCTGGCCTACGCGCGCGACCGGGCGCAGGGGCGGCCGATCGGCGACCGCGATCCGACGCGACCGCCGGTGAAGATCGTCGAGCACCCCGACGTGCGCCGCATGCTGCTCGCGCAGAAGGCCTACGTCGAAGGCGCGCTGGCGCTGTGCCTGTTCGCGGCGCGGCTGGTCGACGACCTCGGCACCGCCGACACCGACAAGGCGCGCAACGACGCGCGCCTGCTGCTCGAGGTGCTGACGCCGATCGTGAAGGCGTGGCCGTCGCAGTGGTGCCTGGCGGCCAACGACCTCGCGATCCAGGTGCACGGCGGCTACGGCTACACGCGCGAGTACCCGGTCGAGCGCCTCTACCGCGACAACCGCCTGAACCCGATCCACGAAGGCACCAACGGCATCCAGGCGCTCGACCTGCTCGGCCGCAAGGTCGGCATGGAAGACGGCGCCGCGATGCAGAAGCTCGCGATGCTGATCGACCTCACGGCGCGCGAGGCGCGGGCCTCGGACTCGGCCGAACTGCGCGCGCACGGCCAGGCACTGACCGACCACCTCGCGAACGTGATGGAGGTCGTGCGCAACCTGCTGTGCGCGACCGACCGCGGCCATGCCGAGATCGCGCTGGCCAACGCGCACGTGTTCCTCGAACTCGCGGGGCACGTCGTCGTGGGCTGGCTGTGGCTGAAGCAGGCGCTGATCTGCGTGAAGCAGGTCGGGACCGAGCCCGGTCCGCAGCGCGACTTCCACATGGGCAAGCTGCAGGCGTGCGCGTGGTTCTTCCGCTGGGAGATGCCGAAGTGCACGCACTGGCACCGCCTGCTCGACACGCTGGACACGACCTGCCTCGACATGCAGGACGCGTGGTTCTGAATCACCGGGGAGAAGACGACGATGAAGCTTGCTCAACTGCTGCGCCTCGACGGCCAGGTCGCACTGGTCACGGGCGGCTCGCGCGGGCTGGGACTGCAGATGTGCGAGGCGCTGCTCGAGCAGGGCGCCACGCAGCTGGTGATCACGGCGCGCAAGGCGCACGAGCTCGACGCCGCGAAGGCGCTGCTCGAGGCGCAGGGTGCGCAGGTGCTGACGCATGCCTGCGACCTGTCCGATCCGGCGGCCGCGAAGCCGCTGGTCGACGCGGCGATCGCGCGTTTCGGTGCGATCGACATCCTGGTCAACAACGCCGGGGCGTCGTGGGGTGCGGCGGCGGCCGAGCATCCGCTGGAGGCGTGGAACAAGGTGATCGGGCTGAACCAGACGGCGCTGTTCGTGCTGTCGCAGGCCGTCGCCAACGCCTCGATGATCCCGCGCGGTCGCGGCGTGATCGTCAACATCGCGTCCATCGCCGGCTACGGCGGCAGCGATCCGCACTTCATGCCGACCGTCGGCTACAACGCGAGCAAGGCGGCGGTCATCAACCTGACCAAGTCGCTCGCGTCGGAGTGGGCGCAGTTCGGCATCCGCGTCAACGCCATCGCGCCGGGCGTGTTCCCGAGCCGCATGAGCAAGGGAATGATCGATCGCGCCGAGCAGTACATCCTCGACCACACGCCGCTGAAGCGCATGGGGACCGAGTGGGATCTGAAGGGCACGATCGCCCTGCTCGCGTCGCCGGCGTCCGCGTTCATCACCGGCGCGACGATCCCGGTCGACGGCGGCTTCACCGCGTTGTGAGCGCCGCACCCGCGAGCGCGGGCGGCTTCGACATCGTCATCCCGTTCGCCGACCTGCTCGGCGTGCGCTGCGTGTCGCAGGCGCCTGGCCATGTCGTGACCTCGCTCGCGCTGCGCCCCGAGCTGGAGAACAGCTGGGGCGTCGCGCACGGCGGCGTGACGATGTCGCTGCTCGACGTGACGCTCGGCATGGCGGCGAAGGCCGTCGACGTGCGCGCGACCGGTTCGGTCACCGTGGAGCTGAAGGTCAACTTCCTCGCGGCCGCGCGCGGCACGCTGACCGGCGAGGGCTTCGCGCGCCGGGCCGGGCGCTCGCTCGTGTTCGCCGAGGGCGAACTGCGCGACGCCGACGGCGCCGTCACCGCCAAGGCGACGGGCACCTTCAAGCTGCGCCTGCCGCGCACCGACCCCGGAGACGTCTGACCATGTCGCTCGATCCGCAGGTGCAGTCGCTGCTCGACGCCGTGAAGCGGGCCGGTCTGCCGGAATACTGGCAGCTCACGCCGGACCAGGCGCGCGACGAGTACCGCCGACGCGTGCAGCGCCTCGACCTGAAGGCGCCCGAGACGCTGTACCGCGTCGAGGACCGCCCGATTCCCGGGCCGGTGCGCGACATCCCGATCCGCATCTACCGGCCGCGCGCGGCGCAGATCGGCGAGAGGATGCCGGCGCTGGTGTGGTTCCACGGCGGCGGGTTCGTCATCGGCGATCTCGACACGCACGACAACGCGTGCCGGCGGCTGGCGAAGGAGTCCGACGCGGTCATCGTCGCGGTCGACTACCGGCTGGCGCCCGAGCACAAGTTTCCGGCGGCGGTCGAGGACGCGATGGCGGCGCTGCGCTGGATCGCGCTGCACGCCGAGGAACTGGTGCTGGACGCGAACCGGCTCGCTGTCGGCGGCGACAGCGCCGGTGGCAATCTGGCGGCGGTGTGCGCGCTGATCGCACGCGACGAAGGCTTTCCGCGGCTCGCGCAGCAGCTGCTGATCTATCCGTGCACCGCGCCCGAGCCCGAGACCGCATCGCATCGCCGTTTCGCCGAAGGCCATCTGCTGACGCGACGCACGATCACGTGGTTCTACGCGCAGTACCTGAAGTCCGCGCGCGACGTGAACGACTTCCGCTTCGCGCCGCTGCTCGCCGACGACCTGTCGAAGCTGCCGCCGGCGTACGTGATCGTCGCGGGCCACGATCCGCTGCGCGACGAGGGCGTGATGTACGCCACGAAACTGATGGAGGCCGGCGGCGACGTGACGCTCGTGCACATGGCCGGCATGGTCCACGGCTTCTGGCTGATGCTGGGCGCGATCGATGCGGCCGGCGTCGCGATCGGGCGCGCAGGGCGCGCGCTGAAGGCCGCGCTGCGCCGTTGACGCGCACCCGCGGTCACATCCAACACACGGAGCGCGACACGATGGGAACGTTGACGGGCAGGGTGGCGTGGGTCACCGGAGCGGGTTCGGGCATCGGGCTGGCGGGCGCGCAGGCGCTCGCGGCGGCCGGTGCGACGGTGGTGCTGGCCGGACGCCGCGCGGACGTCGTCGAGGCCGAAGCGGCCGCGATCCGCGCGTCCGGTGGCCATGCCGAGGCGATCGCGCTCGACGTGTCCGAGCAGCCGGCCGTCGCGGCGGCCGCGGCCGGGATCGTCGCGCGTCACGGCGCGCTGCACATCCTCGTCAACAGCGCCGGGTTCAACCTGCCGCGGCGCTACTGGAAGGACGCGACGCCGGCGGACTGGGATGCCGTGATCCGCACCAATCTCGACGGCGCCTACTACACCACCCACGCAGTGCTGCCGACGATGCGCGCGCAGCGCGACGGCCTGGTGATCCACATCTCGTCGTGGTCGGGGCGCTTCAATCCGTGGATGTCCGGCGCTGCGTACAACGCCGCCAAGCACGGCGTGCTCACGATGACGGAGCACCTCAACAGCGAGGAGTGCGTGAACGGCATCCGTGGCTGCTCGATCTGCCCGGCCGAGGTCGCCACGCCGATCATGGACAAGCGCCCGGTGCGCCCGTCGGACGCCGACCTCGCGCGGATGCTGCAGCCCGAGGATCTCGGCCGAACGATCCGCTGGGTCGCCGAGCAGCCGCCGCACGTGTGCGTGAACGAGATCCTGATCAGCCCGACGTGGAACCGCTTCCACGTCGGCGCGGCGGAGATCCGCAAGGGCTGACGTCGACAGGGGGAAACGCGAACGGCCGGGTCGCCCCGGCCGTTCGCGCTC
>JALORJ010000166.1 GCA_025459035.1 Burkholderiales bacterium | reverse complement strand
GCCCCTGCCGATCGCGCTGCGCGCACCCACGGGGTGGAGACGGGCCTCGGCCCCTGCCGATCGCGCTGCGCGCACCCACGGGGTGGAGACGGGCCTCGGTCGGGGGGAGCGACCAGGCGAGCGCCACCGCCCCGCGGGCGCTGGTCGACCGGTTCAACGGGCCGAAACTGACGGTACTTCTGACGGTACTTCGGTCACTTTCTGACCCGACTTTCATAGGAGAAGTGTGATTCCCCCTCCCCCACATCGGGCCGCGACGCGACCTGCCGCGCGGGGCCTCAGTGCGCCGGTGCCGCGATGTGGTCGGCGGCGCCGTTGGCCTTCGCGGTCTCGTAGTGCCAGTCGCAGTCGAGCACGCCCGCGAGATTGCCGGCAGGGTCGAAGCCGCCGAGGCCGCCGAACATGAAGCCCAGCAGCACGAGGCCGTCCGGGCCCGTGTACGGCGTGTGCGAGATGCCCCCGGCCTCGACCAGATAGTCGCCCTCGAACACCTCGCCGTGCTCGTAGCCGAAGCCGCCTTCGAGGATGTAGGCGTGGGCGTCGCCGAAGTGCTTGTGGACGCTCGCGACGGTCTCGGCCTCGACCTTCAGCAGGATGACGGTCAGCGCGATCGCACGGTTCACGTGCAGCAGCTTGAACTGCGTCCCGGGCATCGCCCACGGCGTCCACGGCAGCTGCTTCGAGCGGACGATCGTCGAGCCGTCGGGAAAGGTGAGGTTGCGCAGCTTCGCGGCTTCTTCGCGCGTGATGGCGTTCATGGGGGAAATCCTCCTTGCAGGGTGGGGACGACCCCGGCTCGGGCCGGGTGCCGCGCACGCGGGGGCCGCGTGCGCGCCGATCGTGCGGGCGCGGGACCGGCGGAGCGCCCGCCGAACGGCGAATCGCCCGATCGCACGAAGACCGCGATTTTTCGCAAGCGCAGCCGGCGCGAACGGTCACGGCCGCGCTACCGTCGGCCGCTGCAGCGACTGCGAGGAGGTGCACCGCGATGGGCGCCACGAGGCCCGCGCCGGACGTGCGCGAACAGGTCAGCGCGATCACCGGCATCGTCCCCGACCGCGTCATCGGGCAACCGGGGTTCGATCGCGTGCACGGCGCCGTGTGGACGCACGCGCCGGTCACCGCGACGCTCGACTGCCCGCCGCACCACACGCTGGTCTGGCAGATGTCCGGTACGCAGGACGTGACCCGCATCGACGCCGGTCGCATCACCGGTCGGGGCACGCGCGTCGATCGCGTGTCGCTGATGGAAGCCGGCTGCCGCTCGACCTGGTGCATCGGCGGCGTCGCCCGCGTGCTGCATCTCTACATCCCGGTGGCGCTGCTGCAGCAGCATGCCGCGGAACACGGCCTGCCGGGCGGCTGCGCGTTGCAGCCGTTCTTCTCGATCGACGATCCGTGGCTGCGGCACTTCTCGCGCCTGGTGCTGGAGGACGCCCGCGATCTCGATTCGCGCACGCCCTGTCCGCTGCTGCTCGACGCCGCCGCGGCGTGCCTTGCGTCGCATCTGCTGCGCCATCACGGCGCCGACGCGACCGGTCGACGCGCGCGGTCGGGACCGACCGCCGAGACCGGCGGCCTGCGTCCGGCGGCCCTGCGCCGCGTGCAGGCCTACATCGATGCCCATCTGGGCGACACGCTGCGCCTCGACACGCTCGCGTCGCTGGCGAACGTGTCGCGCCATCACTTCGTGCGCGCATTCCGCACGAGCGTCGGCGTGACGCCGCACCGCTACCTGCTCGCCCAGCGGCTGCTGGCCGCGCGCACGCTGCTGACCGCCGACACGCAACGACCGCTGGGCGAGATCGCCCGTGCGGTCGGCTTCACGAGCGCCAGCCACTTCTCCGCGACGTTCTCGCGGCACGAGGGCGTGGCGCCGTCGCAGCTTCGTCGCCGCGTCACGCGGTCGGCGCCCATCCGCGCAGCGGCCGAGCGACGCGCTGCGCCGCCTGACCGGGGCGCCTGAGCCGGACCGCGATCGCCGCGGCGACCGGCGCGCGATCAGTCTCGGATCACGAGGCTCAGCGTCGTGTCGCCGCGCACGACCCCCAGTGCCAGCGTTCCCGGATTGCGCAGGGCCGCGACGAGGTCGGCAACCTCGCGCACGCGCCGGCCGTTCGCGCCGACGATGGCATCGCCCGGCCGCAGCCCGTGGCCCCATGCGGGGCTGTTGCGCTCGACCTCCACCACCACCACGGCCTCGGGGCGCCCGTCGCGACGCAGCGTGCCCACGCGCGCACCCGCCAGTTCGGGCACGGCCTGACCGCCGGTCGATGCCGGTCCGCGCGGCGCCTCGACCGGCACGCGCAGCGTGAGCGGCTTGCCGTCGCGCAGCAGCCGCAGCTCGGCCGTGTCACCGGCCGGGATCAGGCCCATCTGGTTGCGCAGATCGGCCGAGCCGCGCACGGTGCGGCCGTTCACGCCGACCACCACGTCGCCGCGGCGCAGCCCGGCCCGCGCGGCGGGGCCGTCGGTCGCGACCTCGACGATCACCGCGCCTTCGTTGGGCGGCACACCGAAGGCCTTCGCGATGTCGGGCGTGGTGTCCTGCGCCGTGGCGCCGAAGCGGCCGCGGCGCACCTCGCCGAAGCGCACGAGCTGCGCGACCACCTTCTGCATCATGCTGGTCGGCACGGCGAACCCGATGCCGACGTTGCCGCCGGACGGTCCGATGATCGCGGTGTTGATGCCGACCAGCTCTCCGCGCAGGTTGACCAGCGCGCCGCCCGAGTTGCCGGGGTTGATCGACGCGTCGGTCTGGATGAAGTCCTCGTAGCCCTCGATGTTCAGGCCGAAGCGACCGACCGCACTCACGATGCCGGACGTCACGGTCTGGCCGATGCCGAACGGATTGCCGATCGCGAGCACGAAGTCGCCCACTTCGAGCGCGTCGGAATCGCCGACCTTCAGCGCCACGAGGTTGTCGGGTGCGATCTGCAGCAGCGCGATGTCGGTGCCGGCGTCGGACCCGACCAGCTTCGCCTCGATCTGGCGCCGGTCCTTCAGGGTCACCGCGATCTGGCGCGCGTTCTTGACGACGTGGTGGTTGGTGACGACGTAGCCGCGCTGCGCGTCGACGATCACGCCCGAGCCCGCGCTCATCTGCTGGCGCTGCGTCTCGGGCAGCCCGAAGAAGCGGCGGAAGAACGGGTCGCGCTGCATCGGGTTGGCGCTCTCGCCGCCCCCGGTGACGACCGAGATGTTCACCACCGCAGGCGTGATCTGCGCGATCAGCGGCGCGAGCGTCGGCGTGCGGCCGTTCGAGTCGACTGGCGGAATGCCGGCGAACGCCGCCCGACCGGCGCACAGCAGCGCGATGCAGGCGACGACGCATCCGACCGCGCGGCGCACGCCACGCGTGCGCGAGTACCTTCGGACGCCGATGTCGCCGACCTGCAGCGGGCGCGGTGCGTCGTGTCCGAGTCCTTCATTCATCCGAGGAGTCTCCCGATGTCGGGTCTGTCGGGCGCCGCGCGTGCGGTCGCCACGTTGATGACGGTCGTCGCGGCGCAAGGTGCGCACGCCCTCGAGGGGCGGGTCGTCGCGCTCGAACCCGGATGTCCGCACTTCGTCGTGCAGACCGTCGACGGCTTCATGATCTACGAGCATCTGTTCGGACCGAAGCCGCGGATCGACGACACGATCGACGGTCCGCTCGACCGCGCCGGCAGCTGGAAGGCACGCAACGTGACCAGCGCCGCAGACGTGATGATGTACCTCGAGGCCGGGCCGATCCCGCAGCGCAAAGTCGAAGCGAAGATTCCGTTCAAGTGCAAGAAGAACCGCCCCGCGCCCGCGGAGGCACCGGCGGACCGCTGACGCCGCTGCCGCGAGGTCAGGCGGCGACGCGCGCGGGGGCCGCAGCGCGGTGGCGCATCCATGCCGCGATCGCGTCGGCGACCTGATCGACGTCCGCGGTGGTGATGTCGAGATGGGTCACCAGGCGCATCACCGGGCCGGCCGGCAGCACGATCCCGGACCGCTGCAGGTCGGCCTTCAGCGCCGCATGCACGTCGGCCGGAAAGGTCGCGTAGACCATGTTGGTCTGGACCTTCGCCGGGTCGACCGCGATGCCGTCGATCTGCGCGAGGCGCTCCGCCAGCCGTCGCGCGTTCGCATGGTCGTCCGCGAGACGCTCGACGTGATGCGCCAGGGCATGACGCCCGGCCGCCGCCATCAGCCCGACCTGCCGCATGCCGCCTCCGAGCACCTTGCGCCAGCGGCGCGCACGCTCGATCAGCGGCGTCGGCCCGACGAGCACGGACCCCATCGGCGCGCCGAGACCCTTCGACAGGCAGATCGACACGGTGTCGAAGTGATCGGCGATGCGCTTCACCGGCACCGCGAGCTTCACGGCCGCGTTGAACACGCGGGCGCCGTCGAGGTGCATCGCGAGCCCGCGGGCCCGCGCGACCGACTCCGCGCGCGCGAGGTAGTCGAGCGGAAGCACGCGGCCGCCGATGGTGTTCTCGAGCGCGAGCAGGCGCGTGCGCGCGAAATGGGCATCGCCGGCCGGCTTGATCGCGGCGACGACGCGGTCGAGATCGAGCGTGCCGTCGGCCTCGTTGTCGATCGGCTGCGGCTGGATGCTGCCGAGCACCGCGGCGCCGCCCCCCTCGTACTTGTACGTGTGGGCGAGCTGCCCGACGATGTACTCGTCACCGCGCTCGCAGTGCGCCATCAGGCCGATCAGGTTGCTCTGCGTCCCGGTCGCGACATACACGGCAGCGGCCTTGCCGAACAGCGACGCGACTTCGCCCTCGAGCCGGTTCACCGTCGGATCCTCGCCGTAGACATCGTCGCCCACGTCGGCCGCCGTCATCGCGGCGCGCATCGCGGCGGTCGGCAGGGTCACGGTGTCGCTGCGCAGGTCGATGCGTCGGGTCATGGCAGGAGCGCGCGGGCGCCGGGTGGGTGGACACGAGCCCGGGATTCTATGGGCGACCCCGGGCATGCGAGCGCCGCTTCGGCGCCCCTGCGCGCCGTGGCTCGCACGACCCGCCGCCTATACTCGCGGCATCGAACGGCGGTGCGACCGCCGCGCATTCGCCCCCCGACTCGACTGGAGCACGCCCCCCGATGAACAAGTCGCTGCTGTGGTTCCCCGTGATCGCGATGGCGGGTACGCCGTTGCTCGCGATCGGTGCCAACCAGGCCGACATGGCCGGTTTCGCGACGCACGGCGGTTCGTCCCTCGTGCGCGACAGCTTCGGCAACTGCGTGCGCACCGGCACGTGGACCGACGCCGCGCGCGGTTGCGGCGCCGACCGCGCCGCGCCGACGTCGGCCGGCGCGAAGAAGAACGGCGACCGCGGGCCGGTCGTGCCGCCGCCGCCGCCCGAACCGCGCGTGGCCGAGACCGGCGCCGACAATGCGGAGGTCCGGGCCCTGTCGAACAAGTCGGGCGCCGAGGTCGCGCCGGTCACGTCGAACGGCCTGTCGGATGCGGATCGCGCCGCGATGGATGCCGCCGCGCGCAAGGACGCCGCGGCGGCTGCGGCGGCCGACGCGAAGGGCAACGGGGGCAAGGTGATGGACGACGGCGGCGGCGTGGTGATGGAGGCCGAGACGCTGTTCGCGCTGAGCCAGGCAACGCTGAAGCCGTCGGCCGTCGAGAAGCTCGACGCGGTCGCCGCCGCGGTGAACGGCAAGCCGTACCGCTCTGTGGTCGTCACCGGGCACGCGGATCGCACTGGATCCGCGAAATTCAACAAGCGCCTGTCGCAGCGGCGGGCGATGGCGGTCAAGAAGTACCTGGTCGCACAGGGTCTGCCGTCGGACCGCATCCGCGCGCGCGGCATGGGCATCTCGCAACCGAAGACCCGCAGCACCGACTGCGAAGGGCTGGTCCGCGAAGATCTGGCCGCCTGCCTGCAGCCTGACCGGCGCGTCGAAATCGTCGTGATGCGCTGAAGCGCGCGCCGCGCACGCGAAGGCGGAGCCCGCGCACGGCGGCGCGCCGCGTCGATCAGCGGCGCGTCGGCCCCGCCGCAGCCGCCGGAGCAGCGGTGCGCGTCGATGCATCGCCGTCCGCCGCGAGCCGGCTCCCGACCGCGCGCTCCACGGCACGCCACCAGATCCAGGCGCGCTTGCGCGCACCGACGTCCACCTCCACCTGCCCGCTCGCGCCCGGCTGCACGCTGCCACTGAGCCCGTCGAGCCGCGCCTCGAGAAGCAGGCCGGCATCGCGCGGGTCCACCTCGAGCCGCAGGCGCCAGTCGCCTTCAGGCGCGATGACGAACAACGCGTCACGGGCGCCGACGCCAGCCCCGGCTCCGGCAAGGGCTGCGCCGCCGATGACGACGCCATCGACCGGACTGGTGATGCGACTGCGCGCGGCGCGTTCGTCGACCGCACGCAGGGCCGCGTCGATTTCGCGCAGGCGTCCCGCCGTCGACGCGGGTGCGGTCGGTGTCGGCACCTCCGGGGCTGCCGCATCGCTCGGCACGCGTGCGGCGGTGGTCGCGACGAGCGCCTCGCGCTCCGCGAGCAGTCGGATGCGCTCGGCGACGATGTCGGACTCCTCGAAGCGACCCAGCACCTGATTGCGCCGGACGGCATCCCCGCGACGCACCTGGACTTCGGTGACGGTGCCCGCCGCGGCCGCTGCAAGCGTGCGCGGTGCGACACCGTCGACCACCCCGCGCCCGCTGATCGCGTAGTCGTCGGTGGCGCCCAGCAGGATCAGCGTCGCGACCAGCACCGCGACGAACGCGAGCTTCGCGCGCAGTCGGACCGGCCCGAACAGCGCGACGAGCACGCGCCGGCGCCACGAGATCTCGACCGGCGTCGCTGCCTGGGGCTTCGCGCGCAGCAGCGGGGCGATCCGCGGCGCGAGTTCGTCGAGAAGCGCGACCGCGTCGGCGTCGAAAACCGGGTCGGGTCGCGCCACGCAGATCGCACCGACGAACTCGGAGTCGTCGGCCATCGGGACCGCGATCACGGCATCGGGGTCGGGCACGACGACGTCGGGGGCGACGCGGTCGAGTACCGACGGCACCGCGTCGCGCTGCCTCGGCGAGACGATGGCCACACGGGCCTCGCGCACCGCGTCGAGCCATGCCGTGCGGTCGGTCCCGCAGGCTTCGGGCGCAGCGGGCGGGGTCGTGGCCTGCGCGACCCACGTGTCTCGCCGCCACAGCGCCACCACCGCGTCGGCACCAGGCCAGCGTGCGGCGATCTGCTGCGCGACCATCGCCGTGGCCGCGGGCGCATCCCCTGCGCCACGCACGGCGTCGACGATCGCGTCGATCGCGGCGGCGCGGACCGACTGCGCGCGCGACTCGCGCATCGCGGCCTGGCGCACGATCGACGACAGCCAGCCACTGCCCCAGCGCAGCGCGTCGATCAGCGCTTGCAGGGCGGCGGCGCTCGCCGGCTGCGTGCGGGCGACGATGGCCCAGCCCGCCGGCGCTTCGAGCGGCACGACGACGTGGAACCCCCCCGGCGTCGACCGCACGAACGGCGCCCGGCGCTCGAGCGCTTCGGCAGCCAGCGCGGCGTCGGCATCGGCCTCGACGTCGCGGTCAGGGTCACGAGGCCGCGACACCACCCGCGACGGCGGCCGCCCGTTCGCCGACGCGCCGGTCCACACCGAGATCGCGACCACGCCGGTCAGCCGTTCCGACTGCAGCGCCATCCATGCGGCGCACGCATCCTCGAGCGACAGGTCCACGCGTGACAAGGCCGCC
>JALORJ010000165.1 GCA_025459035.1 Burkholderiales bacterium | reverse complement strand
GCGCCGTACGGCGACAACGCGAGCTACTTCCATCCGCCCGTGGACCGCTACGAGCGCATCGAGGTGCTGAAGGGTGCGGGTCAGGTGCTCTACGGCCCGCAGACGATCGGCGGCGTCATCAACTACATCACGCCGATGCCGACCGAGGCGTTCGGCGGCAGCATCACCGTGACCGGTGGCAACCGCGAGTACGGCAACGTCGGTCTGCGGCTGAGCGGGGGCGGCTGGCTGATGGACTTCACACGGCGGCAGGGCAGCGGCGCCCGCGACAACACGTACAGCGAGCTGACCGACCTGAACGTGAAGAAGCTGCTGGTCATCGACGAACGGCAGGCGATCACCTTCCGCGCGAACTACTTCATGGAAGAGTCGCAGGTCACGTACTCGGGCATCACCGACGCGGAGTTGCGCAACTTCGGCGCGCGCTACAACCCCTTCCGCAACGACTACTTCGACACGCGCCGCACGGCTGCGTCGATGACGCACCAGTACAACTTCAGCGCCGACACGACGCTCTACACGAGCCTGTACGCGGCGTACTTCAGCCGGGACTGGTGGCGGCAGTCGAGTTCGACGACGGACGGTCAGTGCGGCCACACCGCCGCACGCGGGCTGGGCCAGGCGGTGAACCCCGACACCTGCAACTCCGCACAGGGCCGTCTGCGCGACTACTTCACCTGGGGGATCGAGCCGCGGCTGCGGACGAAGTGGGCCGCGTTCGGCGTGACGAGCGAACTCGAGACCGGGGTGCGCGCGCATTTCGAAGATCAGGAGCGCCGCCAGGTCAACGCGTCGACGCCGGCCGGTCGGTCGGGAGCGCTGGTCGAGGACAACCTGCGCGAGACGCAGGCGTACTCGGCCTTCTTCCAGAACCGCTTCCTGCTGGGCGACTTCACGCTGTCGCCGGGCCTTCGCTTCGAGTCGATCCGCAACTCGCGCACCAACCGCCTGCCCGCTGCTGGCGCCGCTGGGGACGACTCGCTCTCGCAGTGGATCCCGAGCCTTGGCGGGACCTGGCAGCTCGAGCAAGCGACGACGCTGTTCGCCGGCGTGCACCGCGGCTTCGCACCTCCGCGTACCGAGGACATCATCAACACGGGCGGTGCCACGACGACCACGGCGACGTTCACCAACGTGGGGCCGGAGCTGAGCACCAACTGGGAGATCGGCGCGCGCTCCAGCCGCATCCGGAATCTGGACCTGCAGGCCACCGCGTTCCGCAACGACTTCTCTCGCCTGATCGCGGTCGGCAGCATCGCGGGCGGTGGCGTCAACCTGTCGCAGGGCGAAGCGCTGTTCCAGGGCTTCGAGTTCTCCGGCCGCTACGGCTCGCCGACGGGCCTGTACTCGATGGCGGCGCTGAGCTTCCTGCCCACCGCGGAACAGAGCACGGCGTTCCGCGAGGTGGTCGCCGGAACGGTCGTGAACAACTCGCGCGCGGGCAATCGCCTGCCCTATGCCCCGAAGCAGACCGCGACGGTCGCGGTCGGCTACGCGACCCAGGGCGGCCTCGATGCACAGATCGAGATGGTCCACGTGGGCGAGCAGTTCGCGGACTTCGCGAACGTCGAGGACGCCGCCACTGCCACAGGCCTCACCAGCACGCAGCGCAACAGCGGCCAGTTCGGAAAGATCGACGCATTCACGATCTTCAACGCCGCCGTGAACTACCGCCTGCCGCAGTACAAGGTCACCGTGTTCCTGACGGTGAAGAACCTGGCCGACAAGGTCTACATCGTCGACCGCACCCGCGGCCTGCTGCCCGGCGCCCCGCGCCTGGTGCAGGCCGGGTTCCGCTACGACTTCTGAGCGGCGGCACGGCCGGTGCGAGGACACACCGCGCACCGGTCGGGCAGGCAGCGACCGAGTTCGGTCTCGAGGCAGCTGGCCGAGCGCCGGCAGGCGACGACCTTGACCCCGCCGGCCTGCGCCTGCGAACGGAACGCCTTCATCACGTTGTGGCCGATGAAGTCCGTGAACAGGATCAGCAGATCGACATCCCCCGGCAGCGCGGCGACGCGGCGCTGCTCGGCGGCGTGACGCCCGGTGACGTGGCGGGTGATGCGGATGCCGAAGTCGGCGAGCCGATCCGGGATGTTTCCGAGCCGATCGGCCCCGACGACCATCGCGTTCATCTGCGGCGCTCCTGAGCAAGCCGGTGTGTTCCGGTGCCGCAAATGATAACGATTATCATTACGTAAACAAGCTTTCCTGCCGAACTTTCCGCAGCCTCGTGCCCCCGAGCGCGCTTCGCGCTGAACTTTGCGCGGCGCGACCGTGACTCACTCGCCGTCGCCGCATACCTGCGGTGGCCAAGCCGTGCACCGAACGTCGTCGTCCTGCCCCGTCTTCCGGAACTGCTCCATGCCCGCTGCCCTGGCCCGTCTCGTCCTCGTGTTCCTGCTCGCCTGGTGCGCGGCGCTTCCCGCGCGCGCCGACAGCGGCGGTCAGTTGCTGCACCTGCTCGACTATGTCGGCGCCGAGTACCCGCAGTGGGTCAAGGACGGCAAGGTCACCAACGAGGACGAGTACGCGGAGCAGGTCGAGTTCTCCGGCACGGTCGCGACGCTCGTGCCGGCACTGCCCGAGCATCCGCAGCGCGCGGCCCTCGCGAAGCAGGCCGACGCGCTCGCGGCGGCCATCAAGGCGAAGGCGCCCGGGGCCGACGTGTCGGCCGCCGCGGCTCGCCTCAAGACCGGGCTGATCGACGCGTACCGCTTCGAGGTGGCGCCGCGCAAGGCGCCCGACCTCGGTCGCGCCGCTGCGCTGTACGCGACGCACTGCGCGAGCTGCCATGGCGCCGACGGTCGCGGCGACGGTGTCGCCGCCGCGTCGCTCGATCCGGCACCGGCGAACTTCCACGACGCGGCGCGCAACGGCCGGCGCAGCGTGCGCGCGCTCTACGGCGCGATCACGCAGGGGGTCGAGGGCACGTCGATGGCCGCCTTCGGGCAGTTGACGGACGACGAGCGCTGGGCGCTGGCCTTCCACGTGTCGGGCTGGATGTTCGACGATGCGCAGCGCGACGCCGGCCGCACGGCGGCGGCATCAAGCCCCATCCGCACCCTGTCCGATCTGGTGCTGGCGACCCCCGAGCAGACACGCGCCGCCCACGGCGACAACGCGGTCGCCGCACTCGCGTGGTTGCGCGCCCACCCCGAACAGCTCGCCGCGACGGCAATGGCGCCGGTCGCCGCAGACGGCCTGATGGCCATCGCGCGCAAGGCCCTCGACGGCAGCCTCGCGGCCTACCGCACCGGCGACACGAAGCGCGCGTACGACCTCGCGCTGTCGGCCTACCTCGACGGCTTCGAGATGACCGAAGGGCGCCTCGACAGCGTCGATCGCGCGCTGCGACCGAAGATCGAGGACGCGATGCTCGCGTACCGCAACCACGTGAAGTCCGGCGGCAGCATCGACGACGCTGCACGGCTGCACGCCGAGACCGTCGCGCTGTTCGACGTGGCCGAGCAGCGCGTCGCGCAGGCCGCGCCGTCGTCCGGTGCGCAGTTCGCGTCGGCCGCCGTGATCATCCTGCGCGAAGGCCTCGAGGCGATCCTCGTGCTGTCCGGGATGGCCGCCTTCCTGCGCCGGACCGGCCGCGCGGAGGGCCTGCCGTGGCTGCACGGCGGCTGGATCGCCGCGCTGGCGCTGGGTGTCGCCACGTGGTGGATCGCGACCGCGCTGATCGAGATCAGCGGTGCGCAGCGGGAGGTGATCGAAGGCGTCACCGCGCTGATCGCGGCCGCGATGCTGCTGTACGTCGGCTTCTGGCTGCACTCGAAGAGCCACGGCCAGCGCTGGAGCCAGTTCATCCGCGCCCAGGTGTCCGGGGCACTCGGCAAGGGCACCTTGTGGGGCCTGACCGCGATCGCGTTCGTCGCGGTCTATCGCGAGGTGTTCGAGACCGTGCTGTTCTATCAGGCGCTGATCGCGCAGGGCGCCGGCACCGCGGTTGTCGCCGGCGGCCTCGCCGGGGTCGTGGTGCTCCTCGTGCTCGCGACGCTGATCATCCGGTTCAGCGCGAAGGTGCCGCTGGGGCTGTTCTTCGGCGTGAGCTCGGTGGTGCTGGCGGTGATGGCGGTGGTCTTCGCGGGCCAGGGCGTGGCCGCGCTGCAGGCCGCAGGCCGGGTCGCGGTGAGCCCGGTGCCGTTCCCCACCGTTCCGCTGCTGGGCATCTACCCGTCGTGGCAGACCCTCGGCCTGCAGGCCGTGCTTGCGGTCGCGATCGGGCTCGCGTTCCGTCACAACCAGCGCAGCGTGCCGCAGCAACCCGCGCGCGCCTGATCGAAGCGGCGACAGCCCGGACGAGATCCGGCCGTCGCCTCGACCTAGGCGGCGACCTGCGTCGGCTTCGCGTCGGTACTGGTGCCCTGCCCCAGCAGCGCGTAGGCGGCCAGCGCGTCCTTGCCCTTGACCTGCACCATGCGCGCCGGCGCGATGTCGAAGCGTCCCGCGAGCCGCTGCTGGGTGTTCTGGTCGATCACGATGCCGCCGGCGGGCGCTTCTCCCGTCAGCCGCGACGCGATGTTCACGGTGTCGCCCCACAGGTCGTAGACGAACCGCGTCGTGCCGATGACACCGGCCGTCGCCGGCCCGGTCGCGATGCCGACGTGCAACGACAGCTGGTAGCGCGCGAGCTGCGCGTCGGTGCGCATCAGATGCTGCAGGTCGAGCGCCATCTCCGCGACGGCATCGACATACGCGCGGCGCCGGTCCGACAGGCCGCCGGCGACCATGTACGCGTCGCCGATCGTCTTGATCTTGTCGAGGCCGTAGCGCGCGGTGAGGTGGTCCATCTGCGTGAACACGACATCGAGCATCGCGACCACCTCGCCGGGCGACAGGCGCTCGGACAGGCGGGTGAAGTCGACGATGTCCGCGAACATCACGGTCACGTCGCTGAAGCCGTCGGCGATGGTCGTCTGGCGGTTCTTCAGCCGCTCCGCGACGTGCACCGGCAGGATGCTCACCAGCAGGTTCTCGGACTTCTCGCGCTCGATGCGCACCAGATCGTGCTGGGCCGCGAGCTCGGCCTGGAACTCGTCCTTCTGCTTGACGAAGAACTGGAACAGCAGGAACACGATCGTCGACAGGATCGTGAAGTTCAGCACGAAGAACACGGCGACCGTCTGCATCGGGATGCCCGACTCGGCGCCCTCGGACAGCAGGAAGTCGAACACGCCCGACATCACCGTCAGGACGATGTACGCGACGAACCACGGAATGGCCTCGCGGTGCCCGTACACGATCATCGCGCTGATCGGCGCGAGCAGCGCGAGCAGCACGACGCCCGACGAGCTCACGAAGCTGCCGATGGACCACTGGATCGCGAACGGCACGAACAGGAACAGCGACAGCTGCGCGAGGCGGTAGTGGTCGAAGTTGCGGGTCTTCAGGAAGTAGGCCAGCAGCGCCGCCGACGCGACCTGGTAGCCCAGCGGCAGCGACGTCGGCAGCTTGATGCCCATCAGCCAGTAGATACCGAGCCACGCGCACGCGGCGACGTTCATCAGCCCTGCGATCAGCAGCAGCATCGTCTTGCGAAGCTGCATGTCCTCCGTGTCGGCCGGGTCGATCGCCATCTCGCCGAGGCGTCCCAGCAGCCCCGGGGTCGAGCGGCGACGCCGCGCGCGCGGCAGATCGTCGGGAGGTGCGGCAGAAGGCATCGATGGGTCCGCGGCGAGAGCGATCGAGAGTAGTGCACGGGTTCGCGCGGTCACAAGCCGACGGGCACGGGCCTCCCGCGGCCGGCTGTGCCGCCCTTGCGCCGCGGCCGCTGTCGGGTTCCGCCGGACCGAGCCCCTTGGCTACACTCGGCGATCCACGAAAACGCAGGGAGCATCGCGAGCATGTCCATGGCCGACCGCGACGGGTTCATCTGGTACGACGGCAAGCTGGTGCCGTGGCGGGATGCCAACACGCACGTACTGACGCACTCGCTGCACTACGGCCTCGCCGTGTTCGAGGGCCTGCGCGCCTACGACACCGTCAAGGGCACCGCGATCTTCCGCCTGCGCGAGCACATCGACCGGATGTTCAACTCGGCGCACATCTACCTGATGAAGTTGCCGTACTCGAAGGACGAACTGGTCGCGGCCACGCTGGAGACGGTCCGCGCGAACAAGCTCGCGTCGTGCTACGTGCGCCCGATCGCCTTCTACGGCTCCGAGAAGATGGGGGTGTCGCCCAGGGGCGCCCAGGTGCACGTCGCCATCGCGGCGTGGCCGTGGGGCGCGTACCTCGGAGCCGACGGGCTCGAGAAGGGC
>JALORJ010000164.1 GCA_025459035.1 Burkholderiales bacterium | reverse complement strand
CATCGTCGCTGCCGGCCCGATCGCCAACCTCGCCTTCGCCGTGTTCGCGTTCTGGGCGATGTTCGTGGTCGGCAAGCCCGATTACCTGCCCAACGTCGGAGCCACGACCGGGCTTGCCGCCGAAGCCGGCATTGCACGGGGCGATCGCCTGCTTGCACTCGACGGCGAGGCCCTGCCGACCTGGACCCAGGCCCAGATCGCCCTGGTGCGCGCGGCGCTGGCGCGCCGCGACGTGCCCCTCACGATCCGCGAAGCCGATGGCGACGAGCGCACGCTGCTGCTGCCCTTGTCGAAGATTCCGGAGGGCCACGACGAACGCGCGGCGCTCGCCGCGATTGGCCTGAGCGCCTGGCGCCCGCCAATTCCGGCGGAAATCGGCCGCGTGCGCGAGGGCAGCCCCGCCGCCCGCGCGGGGATCGTCGCAGGCGATCGCATCGTCGCCATCGGTGGCGATGCGATCGACGGCTTCGAGGACATTCCGCCCCTGCTGCAGGAACTCGCCGCTGACGGCGCCGAGGTGAGCTTCGTGGTGAGCCGGGGCGGCGAACGCCGCGAGTTCCGCGTCCAGCCCGAGGCCAGCACGCAGGCCGACGGCAGCCGTCGCTGGCTGGTCGGCATCGAACCGGTCGCGCAACGCTTCCCGCCCGACACCGAGCTGCGCCACGGCCCGCTCGCCGCGATTCCTGCGGCGTTCGCCGAAACCTGGAAGATGACCACTACCACGTTCGAGTTCCTGAAGTGGTTCCTGAGCTTCCTCGCCCTGATGTCGCTGTCGATCGGGCTCCTGAACCTGATGCCGGTGCCGATCTTGGACGGGGGTCACCTCCTGTATTACCTTATCGAAGCGATCAAGGGCAGCCCGGTCAGCGAACGCGTGCTGGCTGCCGGCCAGTATGTCGGGCTGGTGCTGCTTGCCGGCCTGATGGGGCTGGCGTTCTACAACGACATCGCCCGGCTGCTGTCCTGAGCGCGCGCCGCGCCGCCGACGGCGGACGCGGCGGCGTCGGCGCGGACGCCGGTCCCACGCTATGCAAAATCAACGCGGCGCCCATGACGCGCCGCGACGCGACGACGGAGTGACGATGAAACGTATTGCCGCGCTTTTGGTGCTGGCGGGTCTCGCCAGCAAGGCCTTCGCCTTCGACCCGTTCGTCGTGAACGAGATCCGCATCGACGGACTCTCGCGCATCTCGGCCGGTACCGTGTTCAGCTACCTGCCGCTGGAGCGCGGCGACCGCGTCGACCGCGCGCGCGCCGCCGAGGCGATCCGGGCGCTGTACCGCACCGGTTTCTTCCGCGACGTGCAGATCACCCGCCAGGGCGACATCCTCGTGGTCACCGTGGCCGAGCGTCCGTCGATCTCGAAGATCGAGATCACCGGCAACAAGGACATCAAGGACGAGGACCTGCGCCGTGGCCTGCGCGAGGTGGGGCTGTCGGAGGGCGAGACCTTCGACCGCCTGCAGCTCGACCGCCTGACCCAGGAACTCACCCGCCAGTACAACAACCGCGGCAAGTACAACGTCTCGATCAAGCCGACGATCAAGGAGCTCGAACGCAATCGCGTCGAGATCGTCATCACCGTCGTCGAGGGCAAGGCCGCCAAGATCCGCCACCTCAACATCGTCGGCAACGAGACCTTCTCCGACGAGGACCTGCGCGAGGACTTCGAGTCCGGCACCACCAACTGGACCTCGTGGTACAGCCGCGACGACCAGTACTCGCGCGAGAAGCTCTCCGGCGACCTCGAGCGCGTCACCAGCTACTACCAGGACCGCGGCTACGTCGACTTCAACGTCGAGTCCACCCAGGTCTCGATCTCGCCGGACAAGCGCGAGATCTTCCTGACCCTGAACGTGCGCGAGGGCGAGACCTACACCATCTCCGACCTCAAGCTCACCGGCGACCTGATCCTGCCGGCCGCCGACCTCGAGCGCTTCATCATCGCCAAGCCCGGCGAGATCTTCTCGCGCCGCAAGCTCGAGCTCACGTCCGAGGCGATCAGCAAGGTGCTCGCCAACATCGGCTACGCCTTCGCCGACGTCACCCCGGTGCCGACCGTCGACCGCGAGAACCGCACCGTCGCGATCAACTTCTTCGTCAATCCGGGCAAGCGCGTCTACGTGCGCCGGGTCAACTTCCAGGGCAACACGCGCACCCAGGACGAGGTGCTGCGCCGTGAACTGCGCCAGTTCGAGGGCGCGTGGTTCTCGCAGGCGGCGATCGACCGCTCGAAGATCCGCCTGCAGCGCCTCGGCTACTTCAAGAGCGTCGAGGTCGAGACCCCGCGCGTGCCGGGCTCGGAAGACCAGGTCGACGTCGTCATCAAGGTCGAGGAGCAGAGTTCCGGCGCGTTCCAGTTCGGCGTCGGCTATTCGCAGCTGCAGGGCGTGCTGACCTCGGTGTCGGTCACCCAGCGCAACTTCCTCGGCACCGGCAACAGCGTCGGCCTCACGGTGCAGAACAACGCCATCGTGCGCCGTTTCGACTTCAACTACTTCGACCCGTACTTCACCGACGACGGCATCAGCATCGGCTACAACCTGAGCCTGCGCGAGCTCGACCAGAGCGAGGCGAACATCGCGAACTTCACGTCGGACGTCGCCTCCGGCCAGATCCTGTTCGGCGTGCCGCTGACCGAGACCGACACGGTGACGTTCACGCTCGGCGCCGACCGCAACCAGATCACCGCGTCCGACGGCTTCACCCCGCAGACCCTGATCGACCAGCTGGTGCGCCAGCTCGGCGACCGCCGCAAGTTCCCCTGCGACGACGAGACCCAGCCCGCCAACCCCGACGACTGCGAGAACTTCGGCCCGTTCCGCCAGTGGACGGTCAACACCTGGCGCCTGTCGGCGTTCTGGGCCCGCGATTCGCGCAACCGTTTCTTCGCACCGACCCGCGGTTCGTTCCAGCGCCTCGGCATCGAGGCGGCGATGCCGGGCTCCGACCTCGAGTACTACAAGCTCACCTACGACGTCGGCCGCTACTGGCCGCTCAACGACTGGCTGACCCTGCTGACCAAGACCGAGCTCGGCTACGGCGACGGCTACGGCGACACCGACGAGCTGCCGTTCTTCGAGAACTACTACGCCGGCGGCGTGACCGCTGGCGTGCGCGGTTTCCGCGACAACACGCTGGGCCCGTGCGACGAGTCGGTCACCGGCTTCTTCGGCCTCGACTGCCAGCCGCTGGGTGGCGCCTTCCGCACCGTCAGCACCGCCGAATTCATCTTCCCAACGCCGTTCACCAAGCGCAACGACGACTCCACCCAGCTCTCGGCCTTCATCGACGTCGGCAATGTGTTCACCGACTTCGATGCCTTCGAGACCGGCGAGCTGCGCGCTTCTGCGGGCCTGTCGTTCAAGTGGCAGGCGCCGGTCGGGCCGATCGTGCTGAACCTGTCCGTGCCGCTGCGGCGCGAGGACGACGACCGCATCGAACGCCTGCAGTTCTCGTTCGGCGGCAACTTCTGAGGACCGGCGGTACGCGGGGCCGTCCATGCGCGAGGCCAGCGCCACGAACCGGGGAGGCCGCGCCCTGCCTCGATGGGGCGGTCTCGTGTTCGCCGCATTGCTGTGCGTCGCTTCGGGCATCGCCCCGGCGCAGCAGGGGACCCGCGTCGGCTACGTGGACATGAAGCGCGTGCTCGACGCCGCGCCGCAACTCGCCGCCGGTCGCGCGGCGATCGCCACGGAGTTTGCCGAGCGTGACGCCGCGCTCAAGACACAGACGACCCGGCTCGAGGAACTCGAGGCCGCGTTCCGTCGCGAGGGCGACCTGCTGCCCGCCGATGTGGCCGAAAGCCGTCGCCGCGAGATCGAGGCACTGCGCCGCGGCATCGAGCGCGCGCGCGAACGCATGCGCGACGAACTGAAGACGCGCAGCGAGGACGAGCTCAACCGCCGCTGGCCCGAGATCCAGGACGCGATCATCGCGTACGCCCGCGCCAACGGGATCGACCTCGTCGTGCAGTCGCCGGTGATCTACGCATCGGCGACGATCGACATCACCGACGCGGTCATCGAGGACCTCGCCCGGCAGTCGGCCGACGCCACCGCGAGTGCACCGCGTTGAGCGCCGGGCACACCCTCGGCGAGATCGCCGCGCGCTTCGGCCTCGGTCTGCACGGCGACGCGACCATCGCGATCCGCGGCGTGGCCACGTTGTCACGTGCCGGCACCGGCGATCTGAGCTTCCTGGCCAACCGCCTGTATCGCCGGCAGCTGCCGACGACGGCGGCTGCCGCCGTGGTGCTCACCGAAGCTGACCGGGAGTCGGCCCCCTGCCCGGCGCTGGTCAGCCGCAATCCGTATGCAGACTTCGCGCGCATCGCCGCGCTGTTCGAGCCGCCGGTGCCGATCGCTGCAGGGATCCATCCGTCTGCGGTGATCGACCCCTCGGCCGACATTGCCGCCGACGCCTCGATCGGCGCACTGGTCGTGGTCGGCCCGCGTTCGCGCATCGAGGCCGGCGCCGTGATCGGGCCGGGCTCGGTGATCGGCGAGGATTGCGCAGTCGGCGCGGGCTCGACCCTGGTCGCGCGGGTCACCCTCGTGCGTCGCGTCGTGCTCGGTCGGCGCGTGCTGGTGCACCCGGGCGCCGTGCTCGGCGCCGACGGCTTCGGCCTCGCCTTCGACCAGGGCCACTGGCTCAAGGTGCCCCAGCTCGGCGGCGTGCGCATCGGCGACGACTGCGAGATCGGCGCCAACACCACGATCGACCGCGGCGCGCTCGAGGACACCGTGCTCGAGGACGACGTGCGCCTCGACAATCAGATCCAGATCGGCCACGGCGTGCATGTGGGCGCGCACACCGCCATGGCCGGCTGCGTGGCCGTCGCCGGCAGCACGCGGATCGGACGCAACTGCCTGATCGGCGGTGCCGTCGGCATCGTCGGGCACCTGGAGATCTGCGACCGCGTCACGATCACGGCGATGAGCCTGGTCACCCACTCGATCCGCCAGCCGGGGGAGTATTCTTCCGGATTGCCCGCCGAAACCAGCGCGAGCTGGCGCCGCAACGCGGCGCGCTTCCGGCAGCTGGACACGCTGGCACGCCGCATCAAGACCCTCGCGCAGGAGCCCGACCACCATGACTGAAGCCGCCACCGTGTCGATGCCGGTCGACATCAACCGGATCATGGCGATGCTGCCGCATCGCTACCCGTTCCTGCTGATCGATCGCGTGGTCGCCTTCGAACCGCACAAGCGTCTGGTCGCGATCAAGAACGTGACCATCAACGAGCCGTTCTTCCCCGGTCACTTCCCGGGCCGGCCGGTGATGCCGGGCGTGCTCATCATCGAGGCGCTTGCCCAGGCCTCGGGGGTGCTCACCCAGCTGTCCAACGGTGCGCCGCAAGTCGAGGATCCGCTTTACTACCTGGTCAAGGTCGACAAGGCACGCTTCTCCCGCATCGTGGTGCCGGGCGATCAGCTCAACCTCGTCGTCGAGCAAAAGCGCATGCTGCGCGGCATGGGCCTGTACGAGTGCCGCGCGGTGGTCGACGACGCCGAGGTGGCGAGCGCGGAGATCCTGTGCGCGGAGCGGGCACGCTGACATGTCGAAGATCCATCCCAGCGCCATCGTCGATCCATCCGCGCGCATCGCCGACGACGTCGAGATCGGGCCGTTCTGCGTGATCGGCGCCAACGTCGAGATCGCGGCCGGCACGCGCATCGGCGCCCACGTCGTCATCAACGGCCCGACCCGCATCGGCCGCGACAACCGCATCCACGCCTTCGCCGCCGTCGGCGGCGACCCGCAGGACAAGAAGTTCGCCGACGAGGCCACCCTGCTCGAGATCGGCGACCGCAACACCATCCGCGAGTTCGTCACCATCAACCGCGGCACCGTGCAGGACGGCGGCATCACCCGCATCGGCGACGACAACTGGATCATGGCCTACGTGCACATCGCGCACGACTGCGTGGTCGGCTCGAACACGATCTTCGCCAATGCCGCGTCGCTCGCCGGCCACGTCAAGGTCGATGACTGGGTCATCCTCGGCGGCTTCACCCTGGTCCACCAGTTCTGTCAGATCGGCGCGCACGCGTTCACGTCGATGGGCGCGATCGTGAACCGCGACGTGCCGCCCTACGTGACCGTCGCCGGCAACTTCGCCGAGCCCAAGGGCATCAACAGCGAGGGCCTCAAGCGCCGCGGCTATTCGAGCGAGCGCATCATGGACATCAAGCGCGCCTACAAGACGCTGTACAAGTCCGGCCTGCCGCTGGCCGAGGCGCGCAGCGAACTGGCCAACGCCGCGCGCGAGGCCCCGGACGTGCAGCTGATGCTCGACTTCATCGCGCGCAGCGAGCGATCGCTGATCCGCTGAGCATGGTCACGGACGCCGCGCGGCCGTTGCGGATCGCGCTGGTCGCCGGCGAAGCCTCGGGCGACCTGCTCGGCGCGGGCCTTGCCACGGGCCTGCGCGATCGGCTGCCGGGCTGCGAACTCGCCGGCGTCGCCGGGCCGCGCATGCGCGCGGTCGGCGTGAACGCCTGGTGGGACGCCGGAGAGCTTTCGGTGATGGGCATCGCCGAGGTGCTGCGCCACCTGCCGCGCCTGCTGCGTCTGCGTCGCCAACTCGTCGCGCGCATGCTCGCGTGGCGGCCCGACGTATACGTCGGCATCGATGCACCGGACTTCAACCTCGGCGTCGAGCGACGCCTGCGCAGCGCAGGCATCCGCACGGTGCACTACGTGAGCCCCTCGGTATGGGCCTGGCGCGAATCGCGCGCCGCGAAGATCGGCCGTGCGGCCGACCACGTGCTCTGCCTGTTCCCGATGGAACCGCCGATCTATGCGCGCCACGGCGTGGACGCGCGCTTCGTCGGTCATCCGCTGGCGCGGGCCTTCGCCGACCTCCCTGCGCGCGCAGCCGCACGCGCCGCGTTGGGCCTGCCCGCAGACGCAGAACTGCTCGCCGTGCTGCCTGGCAGCCGACGCAGCGAGATCGCGCGACTCGCGCCACCCTTCCTTGCCGCGGTGCGCACCCTGCTCGCGGCGCGGCCGCGGCTCGCG
>JALORJ010000163.1 GCA_025459035.1 Burkholderiales bacterium | reverse complement strand
AAGCCGATGCGCTTGCCCGCGTGCGCCGCGGCGAGACGCTCGGGTTCTGGGACGCGGCCGGGCTTGCCGCGCGCGGCGCGGTGCGCTGGATCGACTGAGAACCTGTGCCGCCATCCGCCACACCCGCTCGAACGCGCCCGACGGCGCCGCTCGGCGTTGCGAATGCTCGCCGTGGAGCCCGCCACGGCTGCGCTTCGCGCCTTGATCGACACCGCCGGTCGCGCTCGCTCGGGCGCGGCGAATGGCTCCACACGTTCTGACCCGAGCCCGATGACGCGTCCGTCTTCCCTGCCCGAATGGCAACGGGTCGCCGCGCTGGCCGCCGATCCGGCGGTGTGGCCGTCGCTGCGCGCGCTGGCGCGCGCCGAGCCGCGGCGACGGCAGCCGACGATGCTCGACGCTGCCGGGCTCGTCGTCGACGTCTCGCGCCATCGGCTCGACGACGCGGCGTTCTCGGCCCTGTTCGCGCTCGCGCGTGCCCGCGATCTCGACGATGCGATCGCCGCCCTGCTGCGCGGCGATCCGGTCAACCACACCGAGCGCCGGGCCGCCCTGCACACCGCGCTGCGCTGCACGCCGGACGCCGTGCGCCATGTCGACGGTGTCGACGTGGTCCCCGAGGTGCACGCGACCCTCGCACGCATGCGCGACTTCGCCGCCGCGGTGCGCGCCGGCCGCGTGCTCGGTCACACCGGCCAGGCCCTGACGCATGTCGTGAACCTCGGCATCGGCGGATCGGACCTCGGCCCGCAGATGGTCGTCGAAGCCCTGCGCCCCGTATGCCCCGACCCGCTCGACGTGCGCTTCGTGTCGAACGTCGACGCGACGCACCTGGTGCAGACGCTGCGCGACCTCGATCCGGCGCGCACGCTGTTCGTGGTCGCATCGAAGACCTTCACGACGCAGGAGACGATGGCCAACGCGGCCTCCGCGCGCGCGTGGCTCGTCGACGCGCTGGGCGATCCGGCGGCGGTGCGCGCGCACTTCGTGGCCATCAGCACGAACCTCGAGGCCACTCGGGCGTTCGGCGTCGATCCCGCCCGGGTCTTCGGCTTCCGCGACTGGGTCGGCGGGCGCTACTCGCTGTGGTCGGCGATCGGCCTGCCGATCGCGCTCGCGGTCGGCTTCGAGCGCTTCGAGGCGCTGCTCGCCGGCGCGCGCGCGATGGACGCGCACTACGCGACCGCGCCGCTCGAGCACAACGCGCCGGTCGTGCTGGGCCTGCTCGCGGTCTGGTACGCGACCTTCTGCGGCTGCCGCTCCCACGCCGTCGTGCCGTACGACCAGGCCCTGCATCGCTGGCCGGCATGGCTGCAGCAGCTCGACATGGAGAGCCTGGGCAAGCACGTCGACCGCGCCGGGCGGCCGGTCGACCACGCGACCGGTCCCGTGATCTGGGGCGAGCCGGGCACCAACGGCCAGCACGCGTTCTTCCAGCTGCTTCACCAGGGCACGCAGATCGTCCCCGTCGACTTCATCGTCGCGGCGCGGCCGATCCATGCGCTCGGCGATCACCATCGGCTGCTGGTCGCGAACTGCCTCGCGCAGTCGCAGGCACTCGCGCTCGGCAAGACGACCGACGAGGCCCGCGCCGAGATGCGCGCGGCGGGCGTCGACGCCACCGAGGCCGACCGGCTCGCGCCGTACCGGACGTTTCCCGGCGAGCGCCCGTCGACGACGATCGTCTTCGACGCGCTCGGCCCCGAGCGCCTAGGCGCGCTGCTGGCGCTCTACGAGCACCGCGTGCACGTGCAGAGCGTGATCTGGGACCTCAACGCGTTCGACCAGTGGGGCGTCGAACTGGGCAAGCAGATGGCCGGTTCGCTCGCCCCGCTGCTGGCCGACGCGCCAGCCGACGGCGGCGTCGCGACCGATGCGACGACGCGCGCGCTCGTCGCCCGCCTGCAGGCGCTCAGACGCGGATGAAGTGCTCGCGGTAGAAGCGCAGCTCGGCGATGGATTCGTGGATGTCCGCGAGCGCCTCGTGCCGGCCGTGCTTCTTCAGCTGCTCGACCAGACCGGGCTTCCAGCGTTTTGCCAGCTCCTTCAGGGTGCTGACGTCGAGGTTGCGGTAGTGGAACCACGCCTCCAGCCGCGGCAGATGCCGCGCCATGAAGCGGCGGTCCTGGCAGATCGAGTTGCCGCACATCGGCGACGTGCGTGCGGGCACGTGGTGCTCGACGAAGGCCAGGCACTGCCGCTCGGCCTCGGCCTCGTCGATCGTCGACGCGCGCACGCGGTCGGTCAGCCCGGACTTGCCGTGCGTCGCGGTGTTCCACGCATCCATGCCCGCCAGCACGGCGTCGGACTGGTGCACTGCGATCACCGGCCCTTCGGCGATCACCTCGAGGTTCGCGTCGGTGACCACGATCGCGATCTCGATCACGCGGTCGCGATCCGGGTCGAGCCCGGTCATCTCCATGTCGAGCCACACGAGGTGGCGAGGGTCCTGGGCCATCGGGCGCGCTTCCGGCGAGTGAGCGAATCGATCCGGGTGTTCGGGCAAACGCGTCGCGTCCGGCCGTCCCCCGTGGTTAGCATCCGAGTCTGTCACGGTGGCCGCGCGCGTCGCAAACCCGACGCCCGTCGCACGTCCGGACCCGACCGCGGTCGAACGCCGGCTGCCCCCGAACCTTCGCAGGACCTCCGCGCATGACCGCATTCACCGCCCTCTTCCTCGCCGTCCTCGCGCTCGGCACCGGACTGCGCCTGTGGCTCGCGCGCCGGCACGTGCGCCACATCGTGCGTCATCGCGATCGGGTGCCGGCGCCGTTCGCGCCGCAGATCGACCTCGCAGCCCACCAGAAGGCGGCGGACTACTCGGTCGCGAAGACCTCGCTCGGCATGGCGTCGCTCGGCATCGACGCGCTGGTGCTGCTGGTGCTCACGCTCGGCGGCGGGTTCGAGGCGCTGCACACGGCGGCGACATCGCTCGTCGGCGACGGCCTGGCCGGCGGTGTCGTGTTCGTCGCCGCGGTGCTGGTGGTGACCTCTGCGATCGAGCTGCCGCTGAACCTCTACCGCGTCTTCGGCATCGAGACCCGCTTCGGCTTCAACAAGATGACCCCGGCGATGTTCTTCGCCGACCTCGCCCGCAGCACGGCGCTCGGCGCGCTGTTCGGGCTGCCGCTGCTGCTCGCCGTGCTGTGGTTCATGCGCGAGTCCGGCAGCCTGTGGTGGCTCTGGGTGTGGGGCGTGTGGACGCTCTTCCAGGTCGCCGCGCTCGCGATCTACCCGACCTTCATCGCGCCGCTGTTCAACCGCTTCTCGCCGATGGAAGAAGGCGACCTCAAGCGCCGCATCGAGGCGTTGCTCACGAAGTGCGGCTTCACCTCGCAGGGGCTCTTCGTCATGGACGGGTCGCGGCGGTCGGCGCACGGCAACGCGTACTTCACCGGGTTCGGGCGCGCCAAGCGCATCGTCTTCTTCGACACGCTGCTCGCGCGCCTCACGCCGTCCGAGATCGAGGCCGTGCTTGCGCACGAACTCGGTCACTACCGCATGAACCACGTCACGCGGCGGATGCTGTGGTCGTTCGCGACCAGCTTCGCGTTCCTCGGCGCGCTGGGCATGCTGCGCGACGCGGCGTGGTTCTTCGACGGCGTCGGCGTCACGGCGCCCGCCTCCGACGCGATGGCGCTGGTCGTGTTCTTCATGGTCGTGCCGGTGTTCGCGTTCCTGCTGCGCCCGGCGATGGCGGCGCTGTCGCGCAAGCACGAGTTCGAGGCCGACGCCTACGCCGCGCGCCAGGCCTCGGGCCGCGACCTGGTGCAGGCGCTCGTGAAGCTCTACAAGGACAACGCCTCGACGCTCACGCCCGATCCGCTGCACTCGGCCTTCCACGACTCGCACCCGCCGGCGGCGCAGCGCATCGCGCGCCTCGAGCAGATCGCGACCGCCCCGGCCACCGCCGCGGCGCACGGAGCCTGACGCGCATGGGCGACGTCGCCGACACCCTCAAGCGCAGCCGCTGCGCGCCGTGCGAAGGCGGCATCGAACCGCTCGGTGATGCGCAGGTGCGTGCGTTGCTGGCCGGTCTGCCCGGCTGGAGCCTCGACGGCACGCACATCGTGCGGACGTGGAAGTTCGCGAACTACCACGAGTCCGTCGCGTTCGCGAACGCGACCGCGTGGATCTCGCACCGCGAGGATCACCATCCCGACATCACCCTCGAGTACTCGACGGTGACCGTGCGCTACACCACGCACGCGATCGGCGGGCTGTCGACCAACGACTTCATCTGCGCCGCCAAGATCGACGCGCTGTTCGAGCTGTGACCCCGCTGGCGCTCGACGCGCCGCAGACGCTCGTCGTCGCCCTGGCCGCGATTCTCGTCGGGCGCTGGATCACGCGGCGCGTCCCGGCGCTCGAAGCCGCCAACGTCCCGTCGGTGATCTACGGCGGCGTGCTGTTCGCCGCCGTGTTCGCCATCGCGCGCGCTGCCGGCGCCGTCGAGGTCCGCTTCGCGAACGACCTGCGCGACGTGCTGCTGCCGGTGTACTTCGCGACCATCGGCCTCACCGCGAAGCTCGCGGCGCTGCGCAGCGGCGGCCGACCGCTGTTCGTCGTCTGCGCGTTCACGGTCGGCCTGCTCGTGATGCAGAACGTGATCGGCCTCATCGGCGCCCGCGTCTTCGACCTGCACCCGTTCATGGGCCTGCTCGCGGGCAGCATCCCGTTCGTCGGCGGCCCCGGCACGGCGGTCGCATGGGGCAAGGAAGGCGAAGCCCTCGGCGTCGTCGGCGCCACCGAGGTCGGGCTGGCCTGCGCGACGATCGGCGTGGTCGTCGGCGGCCTGGCGGCCGCACCGCTCACCGGCTGGCTCGTGCGCCGGCACGCGCTCGCACCGGTGGCCACCCGCCTCGCCGTCACGATCGACACCCCGGCACCGCCGCTGCACGCGGTCGACACCGCGTCGACGCCGGTGAGCCATCCGCGTGGCGATGCCGGCAGCCCCGCGCTGACGCTCGACCGCGCGATCGACGCGCTGATCGTGCTCGCGCTGTGCGTGGTCGTCGGGCGTCTGCTGCACGCGGCAGTGACGGCGGCCGGCATCACGGTGCCGGGCTTCCTCACCGCGATGCTGGTCGCCGTGGTGCTGACCAACATCGCCGACGTGCTGCGCATTCCCACGGCCACGCGCGCGATCGACCTGTTCGGCGAACTGGCGCTCGAACTGTTCCTCGCGATGAGCCTGATGTCCGTGCAGCTGTGGATGCTCGCGGCGCTGGCCGGGCCGATCGCCGTCATCTCGGCGGTGCAGATCGTCACCACGTGCGCGGTGTGCGCGTGGGTGCTGTTCGCGTGGCTCGGGCGCAGCTACGACGCGGCCGTCACGGTCGGCGGCGTGATCGGCTACGGCCTGTCGTCGATGCCGGTCGCGATGGCGACGATGGATCGCGTCACCGCGCGCCACGGTCCGAGCCCGCGCGCGGTGCTGACGATCTCGCTGGCCGGCGCGATCTTCGTCGACGTCGTCAACGCGATGCTGATCCGCGCCTTCATGGCGCTGCCCGGCCTGCACTGACCCCCGATCCGGCCGTGCCGCGCCGGCCCTTCACGCCGCGTCGGGCACCACGCGCTCGCCGAACGGCGGTACCGCACGGCCGTCGATCACCCACAGCACCGGCCACGCCGGTGCGTGGTCGGGATAGACGCCCTCGCCGTCGGTGAACCACACCAGCCCGTCGGGCGGCAGGCCCTGCGCATGCAGCGCGTCGAACACCGGGCGGAAGTCCGTGCCGGCGCCGCCCGCGACGACCGCCGGCCACGGGATCGGCGCGCCGGCCGGCGCATGCCACGGCGCGCCCGGCGCCAGCCGCTCGTCGCACGCGAACAGCAGCACTTCGGCGCGCACCTGCGCGACCAGCGCATCGACGGCGGCGGTGAAGCGCGCGAGCTTCACCGCGTCGATCGAGCCGCTGGTGTCGATCGCGATCGCGAGCCGGGGCGTGCCCGCGGCCAGCGGCGGCAGCCACAGGCCGTCGCTGCCCTCGCGTCGCGACGGCCGCGACCACGACCACGCGTCGCGCGACGCACGCGCGACGAAGCCGGCCAGCGCCGTGCGCCACGCCACGCCCGACGGTGCCGCGTCGCGCGCGACCACCCGCGCCCACGACGCGCCGAGCCGACCCGCCTCGCGCGCGATCTCGCCCGCCTGCGCGACGCGACCACGCCACCACACGTCCAGCGTGTTCGCGTCGGTCCCGCGATCGTCCGCGTCGGTCGGCGCTGCCCCCGTCGTGGGCGCGCGCGCGGGACGATCGCGGCGCGGCGCCGTCGGCGCGGCATCGCTCCATGCATCGCTGTCGTCCGCCGCATCGGCTGCCGCCGG
>JALORJ010000162.1 GCA_025459035.1 Burkholderiales bacterium | reverse complement strand
CATCGAGACCACCAACGGCGTGATCCACGTGATCGACGCCGTCGTCCTGCCGAAGTGATCGCCTGATCGGCGATGCCGGCGACGCGCGCTGCGGCGCGCGTTGCCGGTGATGGTCGTGCGTGCGCCTGCGGGCCACGTGCACGGGTTCTTCCGGGTCGATCCGGAGCGCGCTGGCGCCCGGGTGCGGCTCGATCGCGCCGACGACGCGAGGACGTGGGCGCGAATGTCGACGCGTGCCGCGTCGAGTCGGGATCTGCGCGTTGCGCATGCGCGCGCTCGGACGACCGGTTGCGCGGCCTGCACCTACACTCGAGCGCATCGTCCACCGCGCTGCTTCGATCTCATGCGCCGACTGCTTCACGCCGCGTTCCTCTTGGGGTCGCTGACGGGCGCTGTGGCGCACGCGGCCGATGCCGCGGTCACCGCGTTCTCTCCGACCGGCATCGCGCGCGGTGCGCGCCAGGTGGTCGTGCGCTTCGCGACGCCGATGGTGCGGTTCGGCGATCCCGCGCAGCCCGCGCCGCTCGATGTCGACTGTCCGGTCACCGGCAGCGGTCGCTGGAACGATCCGCGCGAGTGGGTTCACGACTTCGATGCCGACCTGCCGTCGGGGCTGCGGTGCGTTTTCCGCACGCGCGCGGCGCTGACCGACGTGGACGGCGCCCCGGTCGCACCGGGCACGTGGAGCTTCTCGACCGGCGGGCCGGCGATCGTCGCGTCGATGCCGCCCGAGGGCGTGGCGATCGACGAGATGCAGGTGTTCCTGCTCGCGCTCGACGGCCCGGTCGACCCCGCGACCGTCGAGGCCGCCGCGTGGTGCGACGTGGCCGATCGGCCCGACCGCGTCGGCGTGCGCGTGCTGGCGGGCAAGGAGCGCGCCGCGGTGCTGTCGAGACGCGACGACTTTCTGCGCGAACTCGGTTGGCGCGCGCCGTCCGGAAGCGCGACGGCGAAGGCGGTCGCGAAGCGCGACTGGAACGCGCTGCCGGTGGTCGTCGCGCAGTGCCGCGCACGCCTGCCGAACGACGCCGCCGTCTCGCTGGTGTGGGACGCGGGCATCGCGGCGCCGTCGGGCGTCGCGACCGACGACCGCGAGACGCTGGCGTTCAAGGTGCGTCCCGCGTTCGTCGCGCAGTGGCGCTGCGAGCGGCTGAACGCAAAGGCGGACTGCATCCCGGTGCTGGACCCGCGGCTCGAGTTCACCGCACCGGTGTCGGCCGCACTCGCGGCGCGCATCGTCCTGCGCGATCCCGCCGGCGGACGGTCGTGGCCGGCCGTGCTCGACCGCGACGCAGCGCGCAGCGGCAGCGTCGAGGCGGTGAGCTTCAAGGCGCCGCTGCCGGAGGGCGCGTCGCTGGTCGTCGCGCTGCCCGACGGCCTGGTCGACGATGCCGGGCGCCCGCTGGCCAACGCGAAGCGCTTTCCGCTGGCGGTGAAGACCGATGTCGCGCCGCCGCTGGCGAAGTTCGCGGCGACGTTCGGTGTCCTCGAATCCCGCGCGCAGCCGGCGCTGGCGCTGACGGTGCGCAACGTCGAGCGCTCGCTCGCAGCCCGCGTCGGCGGTGCCGTGGATGCGCGTCCGCTGCCGGCTCGTGCGCTGCGCGTGCAGGACCCGACGCAGGTCGTCGCGTGGTTGCGCAAGCTCGATCGCGGCACGCTCAAGTGGGGCGAGGCCGGGCCCGTGTCGGCATCGCTGTTCGAGCGCGGCGACGCGGTGAAGCGCTTCGAGGTGCCACGTCCGGGCGACGCGCGCGACTTCGAGGTGATCGGCATCCCGCTGAAGGGCCCGGGGCTGTGGATCGTCGAGGTCGAGAGCCCGAAGCTGGGCGACGCGCTGCTCGTCGACCGCAAGCCGTACTTCGTCGCGGCCGGCGCGCTCGTGACAAACCTCGCGATCCACTTCAAGCAGGGTCGCGAGAACGCGCTGGTGTGGGTCACGACGCTCGACACCGGGCGACCGCAGCCCGACGCCGAGGTCCGCATCGCCGACTGCAGCGGGCGCAGCTGGTGGACCGGACGCACCGACGCGAACGGCATCGCGCGTGTCGCGCGGGCGCTGCCGGCGCGTAACACGCTGCCGCCGTGTCGCGAGCAGTGGGACCGCCAGTGGTTCGTCACGGCGCGCGTCGGCGACGACGCGAGCTTCCTGCTGTCCGACTGGGACGACGGCATCGCGCCGTGGCGCTTCCAGTTGCCGGGGGCCGACTGGCGCGGCCCGATCAGTGCCGCGACCGTGTTCGACCGCACGCTGCTGCGCGCAGGCGACCGCGTCGGCATGAAGCACTTCCTGCGCATGCGCACCGGGCGCGGCATCGCGATTCCGGCGTCGGACGCGCTGCCGCGCAAGGTCGTCGTCCGCCACGACGCCACCGATCAGCGCTGGGAGTTCCCGCTGAAGTGGGACGCCGCGCATGGGGTGGCCGAGACCGCCTGGACGGTGCCGACCGATGCGCGCAGCGGCGGGTATTCGGTGTCGCTCGTCGGTGCCGGGACCGGCAGCACTCCCCGCGAGGTCGAGTCGGGGCGCTTCCGCGTCGAGGCGTTCCGGGTGCCGGCGGTGCGCGCGACGCTGCAGTGGCCGTCGACGCCGCTGATCGACGCGACCGATGCCACGCTCGGCGTCCAGCTGACGTACCTGTCCGGCGGGGCGATGGCGAAGCAGCCGGCGCGCGTGCGTGCGCTGGTGCGCCCGACCGCGGTGCGGTTCGCGGACCATGAGGACTTCCGCTTCGCCACCGGCGACCTGACGCCCGGCATCGACACGGGGGCCCCCGAACCGTTGATCGACGACGCCGATGCAGGCGAGGACGACGCCGCCGCCGCGGCGAGCCGCCTGCCGCGCGGCCGCGGCCCCGACATCGTGCCGCTGGCGGTGCAGTCGGTGACGACCGATGCCGGCGGCGCCGCGCAGGTCGCGATCGGCGGCTGGCCGCGCAGCGCGGTGCCGCGCGAGCTGCTGGCCGAAGTGGAGTACCGCGATCCGAACGGCGAGACGCTGACGCGCGCGACCCGCACGACGCTGTGGCCGTCGGCGCTGCTGCTCGGGCTGCGCACCGAAGGCTGGGTGCTGTCGAAGGAGCGGGTGCGTCTGAAGGTCGTCGCGCTCACGACCGCCGGGCGGCCCGTGGCGGGACAGAAGGTCGTGGTCGACCTGTGGCAGCGCGAGCGCTACTCGCACCGCAAGCGGCTGATCGGCGGCTTCTACGCGTACGAGAGCTACACCGAGACCAAGCGCGTCGGCGACTTCTGCAGCGGCACCACCGACGCGAGCGGGCTGCTGATCTGCGAGGCGCCGGTCAGCGTGTCGGGCAACGTGGTGCTGCGGGCGCGCGCCGACGACGCACAGGGGCGGCCGGCGGTCGCCATCGACGAGGCGTGGGTCGCCGGCCCCGGCGAATGGTGGACCGGCGCGCGCGACGACGATCGCATGGACGTGCTGCCGGAGAAGAAGCGGCTCGACCCGGGCGAACGCGCGCGACTGCAGGTGCGCATGCCGTTTCGCGAGGCCAGCGCGCTGGTCACGGTCGAGCGCGAAGGCGTGCTCGATGCCTTCGTCACGCCGCTGACCGGGCGCTCGCCGGTGGTCGAGGTGCCGATCCGCGGGGCGCACGCGCCGAACGTGTTCGTGTCGGTGCTGGCCGTGCGCGGCCGTGTCGCGGCGCCGGCGCCAACGGCGCTCGTCGACCTGGCGAAGCCGGCCTTCCGCCTCGGCTACGCGGCGCTCGATGTCGGCTGGAGCGCACACGCGCTGTCGGTGCGCGTGCTGCCGGAGCGCGACACGTTCAAGGTGCGTGAACGCGCGAAGGTGACGGTCGAGGTGAAGCGCGCCGACGGCGGCGCGCTGCCACCCGGCACCGAGATTGCACTCGCCGCCGTAGACGAGGCGCTGCTCGACCTCGCACCGAACACGTCGTGGAAGCTGCTCGAGACGATGATGGCGCCGCGCGGCATCGAGGTCGCGACCGCGACCACGGCGCTGCAGGTGATCGGCAAGCGCCACTTCGGCCGCAAGAGCCTGCCGCCCGGCGGCGGCGGCGGGGCCTCCGCGGCGCGCGAGCTGTTCGACACGCTGCTGGTCTGGAAGCCGCGCGTGAAGCTCGACGCGCAGGGACGGGCGGTGCTCGACGTGCCGCTGAACGACGCGCTGAGCGCGTTTCGTGTGGTGGCCGTGGCCAGCGGCGGGGCCGATCGCTTCGGCACCGGCAGCGCCACGGTCCGCACGACGCAGGACGTGCAGCTGACCGCCGGCCTGCCGCCGGTGATCCGCGACGGCGACCGCTTCGATGCGCTGGTGACGGTGCGAAACGCGACCGCCGAGCCGCGCACGCTGACCGTCGACGCGCGCTGGACCGCCGACGGGCTGCGCAAGCCGGTGACCGAGGCGCTGGCGCATCCCGCGCTGACGCTGGCGCCCGGTGAAGCGCGCGAACTGGCGTGGCCGGTCCGCGTGCCGGCGGGCGCCACGGCGTTGACGTGGACGGTGACGGCTCGCGTCGACGGCGCGGCGGAGCCGGCCGATCGGGTGCGCACGACGCAGAAGGTGATCGCCGCCTTCCCGCCGCAGGTGGTGCAGGCGACGCTGCTTCAGGTCGGACCCGAGGCGCAGACGCTGCCGGTCGAGCGGCCTGCCGGCGCCGCCGACGCGGGAGGCATCGACGTGCGCTGGTCCGCGACGCTGGGCGCCGACCTGAGCGGCGTGCGCGACTGGATGCGCGCGTATCCGCATCGCTGCCTCGAGCAGCGCGTGTCACGTGCGATCGCGCTCGGCGACGACGCGGCCTGGGCGGCGATCGTGGCCGATCTGCCGGCGATGCTCGATGTCGACGGCCTGGCGAAGTTCTGGCCATCGATGCGCGAGGGCAGCGACGTGCTGACCGCATACCTGCTGGCGATCGCGCACGAGGCGAAGCGCGATCTGCCCGAGCCGCTGCGCGCGCGCATGCAGAGCGGGCTCATCGGTTTCGTGACGGGCACGGTGCGACGCGCATCGGACCTGCAGACCGCCGACCTGACGCTGCGCAAGCTGGCGGCGCTCGACGCGCTGACACGGCTGGATCCGGCGCTCGATCCGGCGCTGGTCGCGCCGATCGTCATCGATCCATCGATGTGGCCGACGTCGGCGGTGCTCGACTGGGTCGGCACGGCGCAGCGCTGGACGGCGCTGCCCGGGCACGTCGCGCATGCGGAGGCAGCGCGCCGCGTGCTGCGGGCGCGGCTCACGTTCCGCGGCACGACGGCCGGCTTCTCGACCGAGGCGGCCGACCGGCTGTGGTGGCTGATGACCTCGGTCGACACCAACGCCGCCCGGCTGCTGCTGACGCTGTCGGGCCGGCCCGACGCGCAGGACGACCTGCCGCGACTGGTGCGCGGCCTGCTCGGGCGCCAGCAGGGCGGCCGTTGGGACACCACGGTCGCGAACGCGTGGGGCACGCTCGCGCTGCAGCGCTTCGCGGCGGCGTTCGAGGGCGAGCCGGTGGCCGGCACCTCCACGGCCGCCCTGGGCGCGGTGTCGCGCCACGTCGACTGGGCCGGTCGCCCCGACGGCGGCACCGCGGCCTTCGACTGGCCGCGCGAGCCCGGTGTGCTGACGCTGCAGCACCAGGGCACTGGGCGGCCCTGGGCCACCGTGCTGTCGAAGGCCGCGTGGCGCACAGGTGCCGGGCGCGAGGCCGGCTATCGCATCGAGCGACGCGTGACGATCGAGGACGGCGGCGACCGGCGCACGCCGCGGCGCGGCGACGTGCTGCGCGTGCAGTTCGACATCGACGCGCAGGCCGACATGACCTGGGTCGCGCTGACGGACCCGATCCCGGCCGGCAGCACGATCCTGGGCTCGGGCCTGGGGGGCGACCGCGTCGTCGATGCCGCCGACGCCGCGGACGCGACGCGTCCGCGGGGCGTGCGGCCGACGCACGAGGACCGCGCCTTCGATGCGTGGCGCGCGTACTGGCGCTTCGTGCCGAAGGGGCGCTTCTCGATCGGCTACCGCGTGCGGCTGAACAACCCGGGCACGTTCGAACTGCCGGCGACGCGCATCGAGGCGATGTACGCGCCGGAGGTGTTCGCGGAGCGGCCGAACGCGGTGGTGAACGTCGGGCGGTGAGAACCGCGACGATGCCGAGGCGGGTCGCCGCAGGCATCGAGGCCGAGGCGTGGCGAGGGGCGAGCCGTGAGCGGACATCCGCGACTCTGGCGCAAGGGGGCAGGGATCAGCGGGGATGCGGCAGACCCTGAGCACGGCACTGGAGTGGTCTCTGTCGCCACCCGGTGACAGGAAAAATTCCTGAGCGTGATCTTCAGGAACTATTCAGACGCAGCCGGCGTCATCCGACGGCACGCATACGAAG
>JALORJ010000161.1 GCA_025459035.1 Burkholderiales bacterium | reverse complement strand
CGCGATGCTGACCGATGCGCTGCTGCCGGCCGCGCGCCTCACCCTTGTTCTCGCCGCGTACGCCGCGTATGTCGTCAACGCCGCGCAGTTCCTGCTCAAGTTGCGCGCGGCCCGGCGCGCCGATCCCGGTTCCTCGATGGCACCCGAGGTGCTCGCGTGAACGCGCCGTTCGCTCGGGCCGACGGCTGCGCGACGCCGTCCGCAGCGCTGCCGGTCCTCAAGGAGCGCGGTCAGCGCGAGGTCTTCTGCGGCCTGACCGGCATCATCTGGCTGCATCGAAAGATCCAGGACGCGTTCTTCCTCGTGGTCGGGTCGCGCACCTGTGCGCATCTGCTGCAGTCGGCCGCCGGCGTCATGATCTTCGCCGAACCGAGGTTCGCGACCGCGATCATCGACGAGCGCGATCTCGCGGGTCTCGCCGACGCCAACACCGAACTCGACCGCGTCGTCACGCGACTGCTCGAACGCCGGTCCGACATCAAGCTGCTGTTCCTCGTCGGCTCGTGCCCGTCGGAAGTCATCAAGCTCGATCTCGGGCGCGCCGCGGCGCGCCTGTCGCAGCAGTTCTCGCCCGGTGTCCGGGTGCTGAACTGGTCCGGCAGCGGCATCGAGACCACGTTCACGCAGGGCGAAGATGCCTGCCTTGCGGCGCTGGTCCCGGAGCTTCCCGCCACGGACGCGCCGGGCCTGCTCGTCGTCGGCGCGATGGCCGATGTCGCCGAGGACCAGTTCCGCCGCCTCTTCGACGCGCTGGGCGTCGGGCCGGTCCGCTTCCTGCCGCCGCGGCGCTCGGGCGACCTGCCTGCCGTCGGTCCGAACACGCGCCTGCTGATGGCGCAACCGTTCCTCGCCGACACGCTGCGCGCGCTCGAAGCCCGCGGCGCGACGCGGCTGCCGGCGCCGTTCCCGTTCGGTGCCGAGGGCACCACCGAGTGGCTGCGCGCCGCGGCCGTCGCATGGAGCGTCGACCCGGCGCACTTCGCCGCCGTGGTCGCGCCAGCGCAGGAGCGTGCGCGTCACGCGCTCTCCCTGCACCGCACCGTTCTGGCGGGCAAGCGCGTCTTCTTCTTCCCCGACTCGCAGCTCGAGGTGCCGCTCGCCCGCTTTCTCGCCCGCGAACTCGGCATGGTGCCCGTGGAAGTCGGCACGCCGTACCTGCACCGCGTGCTGCTCGATCGCGAACTGCCGTGGCTGCCGAGCGGGACCCAGCTGTCGGAGGGCCAGGACGTCGAGCGCCAACTCGATCGTTGCCGTGCGGCGCGCCCCGACCTCGTCGTCTGCGGCCTCGGGCTGGCCAACCCGCTCGAGGTCGAGGGTCTGACCACCAAGTGGTCGATCGAGCTCGTGTTCTCCCCGGTGCACGGCTACGAGCAGGCCGGCGATCTCGCCGGGCTGTTCACGCGGCCGCTCGATCGCCGCCAGCGCCTCGCGGCCTGACGCCATGCAGCTCACGCTCTGGACCTACGAAGGCCCGACCCATGTCGGGGCGATGCGCATCGCGACCGCGATGCGCGGCGTGCACTACGTGCTGCACGCGCCGCAGGGAGACACGTATGCCGACCTGCTGTTCACCATGATCGAACGCCGCCGCGAGCGCCCGCCGGTGACGTACACGACGTTCCAGGCGCGCGACCTCGGCGGCGACACGGCCGAGCTGTTCCGCACGGCTGCTCGCGAGGCTTTCGAGCGCTTCCGCCCGGACGCCATGCTGGTCGGTGCGTCGTGCACGGCCGAGCTGATCCAGGACGATCCCGGCGGCCTCGCACTGGCGCTCGATCTGCCGGTTCCGGTCGTGCCGCTCGAGTTGCCGTCGTATCAGCGCAAGGAGAACTGGGGCGCGGCAGAGACGTTCTACCGCCTCGTACGCACGCTGTGTCCGGCGTCCGACGTGCCGCCGGCGCGCGGTGCCACGCCACGCTGCAACGTGCTCGGTCCGACGGCGCTCGGCTTCCGTCATCGCGACGACCTGCGCGAGATCCGCAGCCTGCTCGAGTCGCTCGGGATCGCCGTCAACGTCGTCGCACCGCTCGACGCGACGCCGGCCGACCTTGCCCGGCTCGCCGACGCGGACTTCAACGTCGTGCTCTATCCCGAGATCGCCGGTACCGCCGCGCAGTGGCTCGCGCGGACGCACCGCCAGCCGTCGACGCGCACGATCCCGATCGGCACCGGCGCCACGCGCGCCTTCGTCGAGGAAGTCTGCGGCCTCGCGGGCATCGACGCACCGCCCGCGACCGAAGCCCGCGCCACCTGGTACGCGCGGTCGGTCGACTCGACCTATCTCACCGGCAAGCGGGTCTTCGTGTTCGGCGACGCCACGCACGCCGTCGCCGCCGCGCGGGTCGCGGCGCGCGAACTCGGCCTCACCGTCGTCGGGCTCGGGACCTACAGCCGCGAGTTCGCGCGCGAGATCCGCGACGCCGCTGCGCTGTACGGGGTCGAGCCGCTGATCACCGACGACTACCTCGAGGTCGAGGCGCAGGTCGCCGCACTGCAGCCGGAGCTGGTGCTCGGCACGCAGATGGAGCGTCACATCGCGAAGCGGCTGGGCATTCCGTGCGCCGTGATCTCGGCGCCGATGCATGTCCAGGACTTTCCGGCAAGACATTCGCCGCAGATGGGGTTCGAAGGCGCCAACGTGCTGTTCGACACGTGGGTGCATCCGCTGATGATGGGTCTCGAGGAACACCTGATCCACATGTTCCGCGACGACTTCGAGTTCCACGCGGATGCTGCGCCGTCCCATCTCGGGCACGCGGCGGCGCGCGATGCCGCGCCTGCCGACACGCCCGTCGCGGCATCCGCCGTTGCTGCCGCCGCCGCCGACACCGTGACCCGCTCGACGGAAGCGCCGGCACGGATGCCGCATGTCGCCGGCGCGCCGATCGTGGTCGGCTGGGCGCCGGACGCCGAGCGTGAACTGAACAAGATCCCGTTCTTCGTGCGGGGCAAGGCCAGGCGCAACACCGAGGGCTACGCGCGCGAGCGCGGCGTCGCGGTCATCACCGTGGAGACGCTCTACGATGCCAAAGCGCATTTCAGCCGCTGACGTCGCGGCGCTCGTTCCCGGCGTCCTGACCGGCGCCGGTCCCGACGCGCGCGACGTGCTGCGTGTCCCGATGCGCGTGGTGCTGGTGACGATGGACAGCCATCTCGCCAGTGCCGCCGAACGCGCCCAGCGCGACCTCGCGCGCGAACTGCCCGGCCTCGAGCTCGCGGTCCACGCGGCTTCGGAATGGGTCGGCAACGCCGCCGCGCTCGCGCGCTGCATCGACGACATCGACCGCGGCGACATCGTCATCGCGACGATGCTGTTCATGGAGGAGCACTTCCTCCCGCTGCTGCCGGCGCTGCGCGCGCGGCGCGACGCGTGCGACGCGATGGTCTGCGCGATGAGCGCCGCCGAGGTGATGAAGCTCACCCGCATGGGGCGCTTCAGCATGGACGGCGAGGCCACCGGCGCGATGGCGCTGCTGAAGAAGCTGCGCCAGCGGATGTCCGGGCGAGGCGAGAAGGAAGGCGCGAACCGCGCACCAGCGGGCGAGCGCCAGATGCGCATGCTGCGCATGCTGCCGCAGCTGCTGCGGTTCGTGCCGGGCAGCGCCCAGGACGCGCGGGCCTACTTCCTCGTGCTGCAGTACTGGCTCGGCGGTTCCCAGGAGAACATGGTCGGGCTCGTGCGGCTGCTCGTCGACCGCTACGCCGACGGCCCGCGGCGCGCGCTGCGCGGGCGGGCCAGGCCGGCGGCGCCGATCGAGTATCCCGAGGTGGGCGTCTATCACCCGCGCATGCCGGGGCGCCTCGCCCACGACGCCGCGAAGCTGCCGTCAACCCCCGGCCACGCCGGCACCGTCGGACTGGTGCTGCTGCGGTCATATCTGCTGGCCGGCAACACCAGCCACTACGACGGCGTCATCGCCGCGCTCGAGGCGCGCGGCCTGCGCGTGGTTCCGGCGTTCGCGACCGGTCTGGACGCGAGGCCGGCCGTCGACCGTTTCTTCCAGCGCGACGGCGAGGTGCTCGTCGACGCCGTCGTTTCGCTGACCGGCTTCTCGCTGGTCGGCGGCCCGGCCTACAACGACGCACACGCCGCCGAGGAGACACTGGCGAAGCTCGACGTGCCGTACATCTCGGCGATGCCGGTGGAGTTCCAGACGCTCGAGCAGTGGGGCGATTCGGACCGGGGCCTGCTGCCGGTCGAGTCCACGATGATGGTCGCGATCCCCGAGCTCGACGGCTGCACGGTACCGACTGTCTACGGCGGGCGCACCGATGCCGCCGGCCGGCCGTGCGCCGGGTGCCAGCGGCACTGCACCTTCGACCATGCCGGCGACTCGCACGACATGCAGACCTGCGCCGAGCGTGCCGAGGCGCTGGCCGGGCGCGTGCTGAAGCTCGTGTCGCTGCGTCGTTCGACGCACGCCGATCGCAAGGTCGCGATCGTGCTGTTCAACTTCCCGCCCAACGCCGGCAACACCGGGACCGCCGCCTTCCTGTCGGTGTTCGAGTCGCTGATGAACACGCTCGTGGCGATGCGCACTGCCGGCTACACGGTCGACGTGCCCGACAGCGTCGACGCGCTGCGCAATCGCATCGTGCGGGGCAACGCGGAGCGCCACGGCGCCACTGCGAACGTGCATGCCCGGGTCTCGGCCAGCGAGCACGTGCGCCGCGAGCGCTGGCTCGCGGAGATCGAGGCGCAGTGGGGCCCGTCCCCGGGGCGGCTGCAGAGCGACGGTGCATCGATCTTCGTGCTCGGCGAGCGCTTCGGGAACGTGTTCGTCGGCATCCAGCCCGGCTTCGGCTACGAGGGCGATCCGATGCGTCTGCTGTTCGAGCGCGGGTTCGCGCCGACCCACGCGTTCAGCGCGTTCTATCGGTGGATCCGCGAGGACTTCGGCGCCGATGCGCTGCTGCACTTCGGCACCCACGGCGCGCTCGAGTTCATGCCGGGCAAGCAGACCGGGCTGTCGGGTGCGTGCTGGCCCGATCGCCTGGTCGCCGACACGCCGAATCTCTATCTGTACGCGTCGAACAATCCGTCGGAAGGCGCGATCGCGAAGCGCCGCGCTGCCGCCACGCTCATCAGCTACCTGACGCCGCCGGTGGCCACGGCGGGCCTGTATCGCGGCCTGCTCGACCTGAAGGCGTCGATCGATCGCTGGCGCACCCTCGCCCCCGAGGCGCAGGGCGAGCGCACCGAACTGGTCGCGCTGATCCAGACCCAGGCGGCCGAACTCGAGATGGCGCCGGCGCAACCCGCGTGGACCGCGCCGGACGCCGCGATCGCGCAGTTGTCGCTCGACGTGCTGGAGCTCGAGTACACGCTGATCCCGCACGGCCTGCACGTCGTCGGTCGCGCACCGACACCGCCGCAGCGCGTCGACTTCCTCGTGTCGATGGCCGAGGCGGCCGCGACGGGCGACGGCAGCGAGCCGCTGACGCGCGACGTGATCGAGCGTCTCGTCGCCGGGCACGCGTCCGATGCGCTCGTCGCGGCCGACGACCCGCGCCGACACCACCTCGACACGCTCGCCCGGGCCGACCGGCTGCTTGCCGAGGACCACGAGGTCGCCGCGATCCTGCGTGCGCTCGACGGGCGCTATCTGCGTCCGGCGCCCGGGGGTGACGTGATGCACAACCCGGCGGTGCTGCCGACCGGACGCAACCTGCACGGGTTCGATCCGTTCCGCATCCCGAGCGCGTTCGCGGTCCAGGAAGGTCGGCGTCAGGCCGATCGCCTGCTCGAACGCACGCTGCACGACGGTCTGCCGTTTCCCGAGTCGATCGCGCTGGTCCTCTGGGGCACCGACAACCTGAAGACCGAGGGCGCGCCGCTGGCCCAGGCGCTCGCGCTGCTCGGCGCCCGACCGCGCTTCGACGGCTACGGTCGCCTCGCCGGTGCCGAACTGATCGCGCTCGAGGAACTGGGGCGGCCGCGCGTCGACGTGGTCATCACGCTGTCGGGCATCTTCCGCGACCTGCTGCCGCTGCAGATCCGGCTGCTCGCGGAAGCGACGTTCCTGGCCGCCGCCGCGGACGAGCCGGTGGAGCGCAACTTCGTGCGCAAGCACGCGCTCGCCCACATGGCGGCGCACGGCTGCGACCTCGAGACCGCGGCGCTGCGCGTGTTCGGCAACGCCGAGGGCGCGTACGGCGCGAACATCGGCAGCCTCGTCGACAGCAGTCGCTGGGACGACGAGGACGAACTGGCCGAGACCTACACGCGCCGCAAGGGCTTCGCGTACGGCCGCGACGGTCGGCCGTCGCGCCAGCCGGAGGTGCTCGCGAGCGTGCTCGCCGGCGTCGACCTCGCGTACCAGAACCTCGACTCCGTCGAACTCGGTGT
>JALORJ010000160.1 GCA_025459035.1 Burkholderiales bacterium | reverse complement strand
GCGCACGCTCGAAGTGCTCGACCGCCTGGGCTGCGGCGATCCGGTCGTCGAGAAGGGCATCGGCTGGCGCATCGGCAAGGTGTTCCACGGCGATCGCCTCGCGTACCGCTTCGACCTGCTGCCCGAGGCCGGGCACAAGCGTCCCGCCTTCGTGAACCTGCAGCAGTACTACCTCGAGGAGGCGCTGCTCGCGCGCGTCGCGGCGCTCGGCCGCACCGAGGTGCGCTGGAAGAACCGCGTCACCGGCGTGACGCCGCTGGCCGACGGCGCGCGACTCGCCATCGAGACGCCCGACGGCACATACACGCTCGACGCCGACTGGGTCATCGCCTGCGACGGTGCGCGCAGCATGGTACGCGCGAGCCTCGGGCTCGACTTCCGCGGGCAGGTGTTCCGCGACCGCTTTCTGATCGCCGACGTGCACATGGTCGGCGACTACCCGACCGAGCGCTGGTTCTGGTTCGACCCGCCGTTCCATCCGCAGCAGTCGGTGCTGCTGCACCGGCAGGCCGACGACGTCTGGCGCATCGACTTCCAGCTGGGTTGGGACGCCGATCCCGAGGTCGAGAAGCAGCCCGAGCGCGTGATCCCGCGCATCCGCGCGATGCTGGGCGACGACCGGCCTTTCGAGCTCGAGTGGGTGAGCGTCTACACGTTCCAGTGTCGACGCCTCGACCGCTTCGTGCACGGTCGGGTGGTCTTCGCCGGCGATGCGGCCCATCAGGTGTCGCCGTTCGGTGCGCGCGGCTGCAACAGCGGCGTGCAGGACGCCGACAACCTCGGCTGGAAGCTCGCGCGCGTGCTGCGCGGCGCGTCGCCGGCGACGCTGATCGACACCTACGACGCCGAGCGCATCGAGGCCGCCGACGAGAACATCCGCGAGTCGACGCGATCGACCGACTTCATCACGCCGAAGTCGGCCGTGAGCCGGGTGTTCCGCGATGCCGTGCTCGCGCTGGCGCAGGACCACGCGTTCGCGCGGCGGCTGGTCAACAGCGGGCGCCTGTCGCTGCCGACGACCTATCGCGCCGCGGCGGCGCTGTCGACCGCCGACGTGGACGCGTTCGATGCGGCGGTCTCGCCCGGCAGCCCGGCGATCGATGCGCCGGTGGCGATGCCCGACGGGCGCGCGGTCGCGTGGATCGACCTGCTCGGGGGGCGCTTCGACGCGGTGCTGTTCGCACCGTCGACACCCGATGCGATCGGCGCGGCGGTGGCGATGCTTGCGCGCGCGACCGACGAACCGCTGCGCATCAGCGTCGTGTTCGCGACGGTGGCGGCGGCGCAGACGGCTGCGTCCGCGGTGACGGGCCCCGACGTGCGTGCCGTGATCGACGCGCAGGGGCTGCTCGCGCAGCGCCTCGACGCATCGCCGGGCTGCGTCTATCTGCTGCGACCGGACCAGCACGTGGCCGCGCGCTGGCGCCAGCCCGACGCGGCGGCGCTGCGACGGGCCCATCGGCGCGCCACGGGCCGGGTACCGACCGACCCACCGATCCTCGATGCCGATGAAGCTGAACACCGAACCCAACCTGCCGCAGCCTGACGACTTCTACCAGGCGCTGATCGCGCTCCACGCGGGGCTCGACGACGCCGCGAGCGCCGCCGTCAACGCGCGGCTCGTGCTGCTGCTGGCGAACCACATCGGCGATCCCGACGTACTCGCCGAAGCCATGGCGATCGCGCGTGCGACCGGCGCGCCGGCTGCGGCGTGACCGATCCGACTCCCGAGGAGACTCGACGATGAAGCGCTGGATCTCGTTCCCGAAGGCCGAAGGCGTGTACTCGCGCCAGGCCCATGCCGACCTCCCGCCCGGCACCTACGAGCGCGAGATGGGCAAGGAGGGCTTCTTCGGGCCCACCGCGCACTTCCATCACACCCACGCACCGACCGACTGGATCGACTTCACCGGTCCGTTGCAGCCGCAGGCGTTCGACCTGAACCGGCTGCACGCCGAGGGCCCCAGCCCGTGGGGCGCCGCGCAGGTGCTCGGCAACCGCGACCTGGCGCTGCGGCTGTGGCGCACCGACCGAGCGATGGACCATCTGGTGCGCAACTCGGACGGCGACGAACTGCTGTTCGTGCACGCGGGCGCCGGCGACCTGTTCTGCGACTGAGGTCGGCTGGCGTACCGCGACGGCGACTACATCGTGCTGCCGCGCGGTGCGATGTGGCGCATCGTGCCGACGGCGCCGACCACGCTGCTGCTGCTCGAAGCGACCGAGAGCAGCTACCAGCTGCCCGACAAGGGGATGCTCGGACCGCAGGCGATCTTCGATCCCGCGATGCTCGACACCCCGCGCCTCGACGACGCCTTCCGCGCGCAGCAGGGCGAGCACGAGACGAAGGTGCTGGTGAAGCGGCGCGGGCGACTGGCCGCGATCACGTATCCGTTCAACCCGCTCGACGCGGTCGGCTGGCACGGCGACCTGTGCGCGGTGCGCATCAACTGGCGCGACATCCGGCCGCTGATGAGCCATCGCTATCACCTGCCGCCGAGCGCGCACACGACCTTCGTCGCGAAGAACTTCGTGGTCTGCACGTTCTGCCCGCGGCCGATCGAGAGCGATCCGGGTGCGCTCAAGGTGCCGTTCTTCCACAACAACGACGACTACGACGAGATCCTGTTCTATCACCGCGGCGAGTTCTTCTCGCGCGACAACATCCACCCCGGGATGATGACCGTGCACCCCTGCGGCTTCACGCACGGGCCGCATCCGAAAGCGTTCGCCACCGGCGCGAAGGGCGCCCGCACGGAGACCGACGAGGTCGCGGTGATGATCGACACGCGCTATCCGGTCGAGATGGCGAAGCTGCCCGACGGCGTCGAGTTCACCGGCTACGTCGACTCGTGGAAGAAGAAGCCGGAAGCAGTCGCCGGCTGACGACAGGGCGCGCGGCCGCCTGGCGCGATCGGCGGCCGGGTCTCGGGGGTCGATGACGGTTTTTCGCACGCGATGCGGCCGTTCGCGCCGTGGGGCTGCGGCGACAGTGGAGTCATCGGGCCGCAGGCGGTGCACTCGGGGGGACGTCATGCAGAACGTCACTCTCAAGGAGATCCGCCATGCGTCGTCGCTCGTTCTGTCCCGCGCGCTTCAACCGGCTGTCCGTCGCGCTCGCTCTGGCCGCTGCGGCGACGGTCGCCCAAGCCGGGCCGCTGCGTCTCGAGACCGTCGGGACCGGCTTCGACCAGCCGCTCTTCGTCACCGCACCGACCGGTGGCAGCACGACGATCCACATCGTCGAGAAGGGCGGCACGATCATCGCGCTCGACCGCGCGACCGGGACGCGCAGCACCTTCCTCGACATCGGCGCGAAGGTCGACACCGACGGCGAGCGCGGGCTGCTCGGGCTCGCGTTCAGCCCGAACTGGGCGACCGATCGCCACGTCTACGTGAACTACATCGACGCGACCACGAAGAACACGATCGTGTCGCGCTTCACGGCGAACGCCGCAGGCACGGCGATCGACGCAACGAGCGAGTTGCGCGTGCTGTCGGTCGCGCAACCGCCGGGTCTGGACAACCACAAGGCCGGCTGGATCGGCTTCAAGCCGGGGGATGCGCGGCACCTCTACATCGCGACCGGCGACGGCGGCGGCGGCAACGACCCGCTGCAGGCCGGACAGGACCTGACCACCCCGCTGGGCAAGGTGCTGCGGGTCGACGTGACGCGGGACGGCTTCGCGGCCGACCCGGACCGCAACTACGCGATCCCGGACGACAATCCCTTCGTCGGCAACGCTGCGGCGCTGCCCGAACTGTGGGCGTATGGCCTGCGCAACCCGTTTCGCGCGAGCTTCGACCGGCAGACCGGTGATCTGTGGATCGGCGACGTCGGCCAGGACGCGCGCGAGGAGGTCAACTTCGAGGCGGCGGCGAGCCCCGGCGGCATCAACTGGGGCTGGAGCGTGCGCGAAGGCACGGAGCCCACCCCGGGCGTCGGCGCCGATCCGCTCTACGAGTACGCGCACACGGCGCAGGAGCGCGGCTCGATCACCGGCGGCTACGTCTACCGCGGGCCGATCGCCGAGCTGCAGGGGCAGTACTTCTTCGGCGACTTCGTGCGCGGCACGATCGGGTCGCTCGTCGTCGACGGGACGGGCGTGACGTTCATCGACCGCACCGCGTCGCTTGCGCTGCCGGCCGGGATCGGTCGCTTCCAGATCGCGTCGTTCGGCGAGGACGCGTTCGGCAACCTGTACGTGGTGGGCATCGACGGCCGCGTCTTCGCGCTGGTGCCGGAGCCGTCGACCTGGCTCGCGCTCGGTGCCGGGCTGTTCGCGATGCTGCTGGCGCAGCGCCGACGGGTGATGGCGGTCACGGCGCGCGCGGGGACCTGACCGGCGTCACCTCGAGCGGTTCGAACCACGACGGCTCGGACCGCCCGCCCGGCGGTGGCACAGTTCGATCCGGTGGCGCGCCGGCGTCGCCCGAGTCGTCCGTGCCGATGAACACTCCGCTCCCGCCCCCTGTCACCCCCGACACCGCGTTCGACCCCGCCGTCGCGGCGCAGCTCGCGCGGCGGCTGCGCGCCGACACGCACGGCGAGGTGCTGTTCGACCGCGCGTCCCGCGGGCGCTACGCGACCGACGCGTCGATCTACCAGCAGATGCCGGTCGGTGTGTTCGTGCCGACCACCGACGCCGACGTCGCCACCGCGCTGGCGGTCGCGCGCGACCTGGGCGTGCCGGTGCTCGCGCGTGGCGGCGGCACGTCGCAGTGCGGGCAGACCACCGGCGTGGCGCTCGTCCTCGACTACAGCAAGCATCTGCGCGCCGTGCAGGCGCTCGATCTCGACGCCGGCACCGTGACGGTCGAGCCGGGCATCGCGCTCGACGCGCTGAACGCGACATTGAAGCGCCACGGCGTGTGGTTTCCGGTCGACGTGTCGACCGCCGCGCAGGCCACGCTCGGCGGCATGGCCGGCAACAACTCGTGCGGCAGCCGCTCGATCGCGTACGGAAACATGGTCCACAACGTCGCCGCGATCGACGCGCGGCTCGCCGACGGCAGCACCGTCACGCTGGGCCCGGTCGACACGCTCGGCGACCGCGAGCGCGGCATCGCGCAGTTCGTGCGCGGGCTGGCGGAAATGCACGCGGCCGACATCGACGCGCACTGGCCCACCGTCATGCGCCGCGTCGGCGGCTACAACCTCGACATCTTCCGGCCGCGCAGCGAGCGTCCGTACACCGCCGACGGACATGTCAACCTCGCGCACCTGCTGGTCGGAGCCGAGGGCACGCTCGCGCTCACGCGCACGCTGACCCTGACGCTCGCGCCGCTGCCGGGCGCACGCGTGCTGGGCGTCGTGAACTTCCCGACGTTCCACGCCGCGATGGACGCCGCGCAGCACATCGTCACGCTCGGACCCACAGCGGTCGAACTGGTCGATCGCACGATGATCGACCTCGCACGCGCCAACCCGGCGTTCGCGCCGGTCATCGACACCGCGCTGATCGGCACGCCCGACGCGATCCTGCTGGTCGAGTTCGCGGGGGACGATCGCGCGCACCTGATCGCGCAACTCGACCGCCTCGTCGAACTGATCGGCACGCTGGGCTTCCCCGGCAGCGTCGTGCGCATGCAGACCGACGCGCCGCAGAAGGCGCTGTGGGAAGTGCGCAAGGCGGGCCTGAACATCATGATGAGCCTGCGCGGCGACGGCAGACCGGTGAGCTTCATCGAGGACTGTGCGGTGCCGCTCGTGCATCTGGCCGAGTACACGGCCGCACTGACCGAAGTCTTCGCGCGGCACGGCACGCGCGGCACCTGGTACGCGCACGCGTCGGTCGGCACGCTGCACGTGCGGCCGATCCTCGACATGCGGCGCGACGGCGCGGTGAAGATGCGCGCGATCGCCGAGGAAGCCGCCGCGCTGGTGCGCCGCTTCAAGGGCGCGTACTCGGGCGAGCACGGCGACGGCCTGTGCCGCGGCGAGTGGATCGCGTGGCAGTTCGGCCCGCGGCTGACCGAAGCCTTCGACGCGATCAAGCGTCACCTCGACCCGGCGAACCTGCTCGCCCCGGGAGAGATCGTCGACCCGCCGAAGATGGACGACGTGCGCCTGTTCCGCCACGGCCCGGGGCGCGACCGCGCGCTGCCGCTGACGCCGGTCTACGACTGGCGGGCGTGGGACGTGCACAACGATCCGCGCACCGAGCAGATCACCGCGCCCGGCACCGGTGGCGACCCCGCCGGCGGCCTGGCGAAGGCGGTCGACCTGTGCAACAACAACGGCCACTGCCGCAAGTTCGATGCAGGGACGATGTGCCCGAGCTTCCGCGTCACGCGCGACGAGCGCCACGGCGTGCGCGGGCGCGCGAACACGCTGCGTCTCGCGCTCGGCGGTCAGCTCGG
>JALORJ010000159.1 GCA_025459035.1 Burkholderiales bacterium | reverse complement strand
ACGCGCCGTCGGTCGCGAGGGCTTCGCGCCACGCATCGGGTCGCCCCGGCAGCGTGTGCTCCGGCGCCGTGAGGGTGAGCGCGAGCCGCAGCGCTTGCAGCACGCGCCGCTGCGTCGCGCGGTCGACCGGGATGCGTTCGGCGATGTCGGTCGCGAAGCGCGCGGCGGTCTCGTGGCGCGCCTGCAGCCACTCGAACCAGTGGGTCGGTGCCGGCGCCGAACCCGCGTGCGCATCGGCACCGAAGAACGTGTGCGCGATCGCGGTGTCGCGTGCCTCTGCGGCCGCGATTACCGCCTCGAACGCCCCGGGCGTCGCACTCGCGGCCGCGTGAGCCGTGGCGGCCAGGCGCTGCACGCACGCGACGACCGCCGCGTCGAAGCCGGCCTCCGCCTGCGCGCGGGCACGCTGCGCGGATTGCTGCAAGTCGGCCGTGCTTGCCGCTGCTGCGTGCGGTGGCACCCCGTCGTGCGCAGGCCGCGCACGCAAGCCGCGCATGGTCTCGCCGGTCGCCGACGGAACCACCGGACGTCCTGCCGACTCCATCGCCCGTCGTCCGCTCACGGGGTGCGCCCCGCCGCCCCGTGTACATCGTCGCGATCGCCTGGCTCTACGTCACCCTGCTGATGGGACTTGCCGAGCGCAGCTTCGTGTCGGGCGTGCTGACCTTCGTGTTCTACGGGCTGGCGCCGCTGATGCTGGTGCTGTGGCTCTTCGGCGGTCCGCGGCGCAAGCGCGCGCGCGCCGCGCGCGAGGCGGTCGCCGACACCGCCGGCGTGTCCGACGCGACCGCTGGCGCCGTCACCGACGCCGAACCGGCGGTCGACGACGCTGCCGGCGACGTCGCTGCGGACCGCGTCCCCGACGCGGCGGATCCCGAGCGCCCCTGACGCGATCACGCGCGCGCGGACCCCGCGCGCCAGATGCACGCCGCCATGCGGCCGCTCGTGCCGTCGCGCCGGTGCGAGAAGAAGCGCGCCGGGTCCGACGCCGTGCACGTGCCGCCGCCGGCCACGTGCGCGATCCCCGCGTGCGCGAGCCGCCGGCGCGCGAGCACGAACAGGTCGGCCCACCACTTGCCGGCGCGATCGCCGGGTCGGAACGCGATCGCGGCGCCGGGGTCGGCCGCGGTGAACGCGTCTCGCACGTCGTCGCCGACCTCGAAGCGATCGGGCCCGATCGCCGGGCCCAGCCACGCATGCAGTCGTGCCGGCGGCATCGACATCGCGTCGATCGTGGCCTCGAGGACGCCGGCGGCCAGTCCGCGCCAACCCGCGTGCGCCGCGGCGACGGCCGATCCGTCGTCGGCGGCCAGCAGCACCGGCAGGCAGTCGGCCATCTGCACGACGCAGACGACGTCGGCATCGGTGGTCCACGCCGCGTCGGCCTGCGGGAGCGGCGCGTCGGGCGTGGCCGCCGCGACGTGCCGCACGACGCCGGTGCCGTGGACCTGGGTCAGCCAGCGCGGAGGCGCCGGCAGATGCGCCGCGAGCCGGGCGCGGTTCAGCGCGACGGCCGCCGGCGCGTCGCCGACGGCGACGCCGACGTTCATCGTGTCGAACGGCGCCGCGCTCGTGCCCCCGACGCGGGTCGTGACCAGCGCGCGCACCGCAGGGTGCGGTGCCCACGCCGGAACGATCCAGTCCGTGTTCATCGGCCGCCGTGGCGCAGCCGTTCGATCAGCTGTGCGAGGTCGTGCGGCGGTGGCCGGTCCCACGCCACGCGCCCGCCACCTTGCGGGTGATCGAGCGCGAGATGGCGCGCGTGCAGCGGCTGACGCGCGAAGCCGGCGAGGGCGCGCTCGAGCGCCGGGGCGAGCCGACGCGGCCCGTACAGCGGGTCTGCGGGCAGCGGGTGGCCGATCGACGCGAGGTGGACGCGGATCTGGTGCGTCCGGCCGGTCTCGAGCCGGCAATCGGCGATCGACCAGCCATCACCGCGCTCGACGCAGGTGTAGTGCGTGACTGCGGGCTTGCCGCCGGGCACGACCGCCATGCGCAGCCGCTGGCGCGGGTCGCGCCCGATCGGCGCGTCGACGCGCCCCGCGTCCGGCAGCGCGCCGACGACGACCGCGACATAGCGGCGTGTGACCGTGCGCGCCTGCAGTTGCCGCACGAGGGCCGTCTGTGCTTCGAGCGTGCGGGCGACCATCATCAGGCCGGTGGTGTCCTTGTCGAGGCGGTGGACGATGCCGGCACGCGGCAGCGCCCGCAGCGCCGGATCGTGTGCGAGCAATCCGTTGACCAGCGTCCCGGACCAGTGGCCGGCAGCGGGATGCACGACGCACCCGGCGGCCTTGTCGAGCACGATCAGCGCCGCGTCCTCGTGGACGATGTCGAGCGCCATCGGCTCGGGCGCGAACGCAGTGGCGTCAGGGTCCGGTTCCGGGTCGACCCGCAGCCGTTCGCCGCCGTCGACGCGGGTGCGGCGGGTCGCGGTAGCGCCGTCCAAGGTGACGCGGCCGGCGTCGATCCAGCGCGCGAGCCGCGAGCGCGACCACGCATCGAAGAGCGCGGCCGCGGCCGCATCCAGGCGCGTGCCGGCGAGGGCGTCGGGAACCACGGCCTCGCGCGCGACCGTCGCCGGCCCATCGACGTCGAAGCCCGCGTCGTCGAGGTCGGCGTCGTCGGGATCGGCCCCGGACCGCTGGCTATACTCGGTCGATTCCACGGAAGCGATTCCCATGCGTCGAAGTGTAGTGGCCGCCCTCGTGGCGACGGCCGTGCTGATCGCGGCCTGCGGCAGCTCGGTGAAGCCCGACGAATCGGCGACCTGGCCGGCCGACCGCCTGTACCGCGAGGCCAAGGAAGAGCTCGAGGCGGGCAACTACAAGAAGGCCGTGCAGTACTACGAGAAGCTCGAGGCGCGCTTTCCGTACGGCCAGTACGCGCAGCAATCGCAGCTCGAAGCCGCCTACGCGTACTTCAAGGACAACGAACGTGCGTCCGCGGTGGCTGCGGCCGACCGCTTCATCAAGCTCTACCCGAACCATCCGAACGTCGACTACGCCCATTACATCAAGGGCCTGATCTCGTTCAACGAGGATCTCGGGATCATCGCCAAGTTCTCCAACCAGGACATGGCGGAGCGCGATCCGCAGGCGATGCGCGAGTCGTTCGACGCGCTCCAGCAGCTGGTCACGAAGTTCCCGGACAGCCGCTACACGCCCGATGCGCTGCAGCGCCTGCAGTATCTCGTCAACGCGATGGCCGGCGGCGAGGTGCGCACCGCCGAGTACTACCTGCGGCGCAAGGCCTACGTCGCGGCGGTCAACCGCGCCCAGTACGCGATCGACAACTATCCTCGCGCGCCGGCGCTGCGCGGCGCGTTCGACGTGCTCGTCGACGCCTACGCCGCGATGGGCCTGACCGATCTGCAGAAGGACGCCGAGCGTCTGCGCCAGCTCAACTTCCCGGAAGACACCCGCGCCGCGCAGGCGCCCGAGCCCGGCTTTCTCGACCGGCTCTGGCCGTTCGACGACGAGCCCCGGCGCGGGGCGGGTCGGGTCCCGGAAGAACCCGCCTGGTACGAGAAGCTCTGGAACTGACGCGTCGCGCCGCGCGTTCGCACCAAGCGCGACGGTCAGGGCGTCGGAACCTCGAACCCGGCGGCTTCGATCGCGGCCCGCAGCACGGCCACCGGGGCCTGCGCGGGGTCATGCACCACCTGCGCGCGGGCGGCGTCGAGCGACACGTCGGCGTGCCGGACCCCAGGCAGGGCTTCGAGCACGCGCTTCACCGAAGCGACGCAGCCACCGCAGGTCATGCCGGTCACCGGCAAGGTCGTGTCGAGATCCATCGCATCCTCGTGGGTTGGTTGCACGCGCCGCGTCAGCCGGCCAGTTCGTCGAGCCCCGCGTAGAGCTCGAGGGCCTCGGGGTTCGCGAGCGCCTCGCGGTTCTTCACCGCGCGCCCGTGCACGACGTTGCGCACCGCCAGCTCGACGATCTTGCCGCTCTTGGTGCGCGGGATGTCGGCGACCTGCAGCACCTTGGCCGGCACGTGGCGCGGCGTGGTGTTCGCGCGGATCGTCTCCTTGATGCGCTTCACCAGCGCATCGTCGAGCACGAGCCCGTCGCGCAGGCGCACGAACAGCACCACGCGCACATCGGACGGTGACTGCGGCGGCCAGTCCTGGCCGATCACGAGGCTCTCGACCACCTCGTCGAGGCGCTCGACCTGCCGGTAGATCTCGGCGGTGCCGATGCGCACGCCGCCCGGATTGAGCACCGCGTCGCTGCGACCGTAGATCACGCACGCGCCGTGCGGGGTGAGCTCCATCCAGTCGCCGTGGCACCAGACGCCGGCGAAGCGCTCGAAGTACGCGGCGTGGTAGCGCGCGCCATCGGGGTCGTTCCAGAACTGCACCGGCATGCTCGGGAACGGTCGGGTGCAGACGAGTTCACCCTTCTCGCCGATCAACGGGCGGCCGTCGTCGTCGAAGACCTGCACGTCGAGCCCCAGCCCGCGGCACTGGATCTCGCCGCGCCAGACCGGCCCCCACGGGTTGCCCAGCACGAAGCAGCTGACGATGTCCGTACCGCCGGAGATGCTCGCCAGCAGCAGGTCGGGCTTGATCGCGTCGTAGACGTAGTCGAAGCCCTCGGCCACGAGCGGGCTGCCGGTCGACGTCAGCGTGCGCAGCGCGGCCAGGTCGTGGGTGTCGCGCGGGCGCAGCTTCACCTTGGCGAGCGCGTCGAGGTACTTGGCCGACGTGCCGAACAGCGTCATGCGCTCTTCCTGCGCGTAATCGAACAGCGCATTCGCACCGGGGTGGAACGGCGAGCCGTCGTACAGCAGCAGCGTCGCGCCGCTGGCGAGGCCGCTCACCAGCCAGTTCCACATCATCCAGCCGCAGGTCGTGAAGTAGAAGACGCGGTCGCCCGCGCGCACGTCGCTCTGCAGCTGGTGCTCCTTGAGGTGCTGCAGCAGCGAGCCGCCCTGACCGTGCACGATGCACTTCGGCACGCCGGTCGTGCCGGACGAGTACAGGATGTAGAGCGGATGGTCGAACGGCAGCTGCGCGAATTCGATCGGCCCCGGCGCGAACGGCGCGACCGCGTCGGCCAGGGTCGTGGCGCGTGCGATGGCGTCGACGGCCGGAGCGTCGGCGAGGTACGGCGTCACGATCACCTGCGCGACGCTCGGCAGTTGCTGCACGACCTCGGCCAGCTTCGGCACGATGTCGATCGCCTTGCCGCCGTACCAGTAGCCGTCGACGGCGAGCAGCACCTTCGGGGCGATCTGACCGAAGCGGTCGAGGATGCCCTGCACCCCGAAGTCGGGCGAGCACGACGACCAGATCGCGCCGAGGCTCGAGCTCGCGAGCAGCCCGACGATGGCCTCGGGGACGTTCGCGACGACCGCCGCGACGCGATCGCCCGGCCCGACGCCAGCCGCCTTCAGCGCCTGCGCGAGATGCGACACCGCGGCGTTCAGTGCGCGCCACGTCATCGACCGACGCACCTTGTTCTCGCCGCGGAACACCAGCGCGACTGCGTCGTCGTCGCGGCGCAGCGCGTTCTGCGCGTAGTTCAGGCGTGCGTCGGGGAACCAGCGCGCGCCGGGCATGCGGTCGGCGTCGACCAGCACGCGCTCGCCGCGGTGCGACGCGACCACTCCGCAGAAGTCCCACACGGCGGCCCAGAAGTCGGCACTGTGCTCGACGGACCACGCGTGCAGCGCCGCGTAGTCGGAGAAGTGCAGCCCGTGCCGACGCGCGAGCAGGTCGGCGAACGCGGTGAGGTTCGAGCGCGCGACGCGCTCGGGGGACGGGGTCCACAGGACGGTGGGATCGGTCAAGGCGAAGACTCCGGAAGCGGCGCGGCCGCACGGCCGGCGCACGACAAGGCGACCGACGAGTCTATGGGGCGCCGCGAGCGCCGGAAACCACCGGCGGACGCGGTGCTCATGCCGCGGTCGCCGTCGTGCTTGCGCCCAGCCGCTGGGACAGCTCGGCGGCGACGGCCTTCAAGCGCGTCGCGGGCACCCCGTTCCAGTCGGCATCGAAGCGCCCGGCATGCCCCAGCACCGTGACCGCCAGCACCATGCGGCCGGTGTGGTCGAACACCGGGGCCGCGAGCGCGTGGATGCCCGGCAGCAACTGCCCCTTCACCCGCGCGAGCCCGTGACGCCGCGCCTCGGCGTGCAGACGATCGACGGCGGCGGCGTCCGTTGGCAGGTCGTCGCGCCCGGCGCGCCGCGCGCGGGACAGTTCGTCCGCCAGCAGCCGCGCCGTCGCGGCCGCCGGCAGCCACGCAGCGAACGCCCGGCCCGTGGCCGAGCCCAGCAGCGGCATCACCGCGCCCGCGCGCAGATGCACGTTGATGTCGCGCGCCGAGTCCTCCCAGCGCACGATCGTCGGGCCCTTGTTGCCCCACACGGCG
>JALORJ010000158.1 GCA_025459035.1 Burkholderiales bacterium | reverse complement strand
TTCGCCGGCGTGTCGGGCGATCCGACGCCGGTCGCCGGCAACGGGCTGTTGTCGCGCCGCGCGTTCCTGCGCGGCGGGGTCGCGGTGGGTGCCGGAGCGCTTGCGACCGCCGTGCACGCCGCCGATGCAGCGCCGCGCGCGGTGCAGCCGTGGCAGCAGGTGCCCGGTGCGGCACTGGCACCCACCGGAGCACCGTCGCCCTTCGAGCCCGCCCTCGAGCGCAAGGTCGCGTCGCTGTTCGGCGCGTCGACCCCCGGCAACGGCGTGGCGTGGACGCCGCTCGAACGCCTGCACGGCACGATCACGCCGTCGGCCGTGCACTTCGAGCGCCATCACCACGGCGTGCCGGACATCGATCCGGCCCGCCACCGGCTGCTGATCCATGGGCTGGTGCGCCACGCGCTGCGCTTCGACGTCGAGCACCTGCTGCGCTATCCGATGGTCCATCGGCAGGTGTTCATCGAGTGCTCGGGCAACAGCTTCCCGAACGCCGGTGCCACGGCGCCGGACCTGACCTGCGGACAGATCCACGGTCTGGTGTCGTGCAGCGAGTGGAGCGGCGTGCCGCTCGCGCTGCTGCTCGACGAGGCCGGCATCAAGCCGTCCGCGAAGTGGATCGTCGCCGAGGGCGCCGATGCCGCCACGATGGCGCGGTCGATCCCGCTGTCGAAGGCGCTCGACGACGCGATCGTCGCGCTGTGGCAGAACGGCGAGCGGCTGCGCCCGTCGCAGGGCTATCCGGTGCGGCTGGTGCTGCCGGGTTGGGAAGGCAACATGCAGATCAAGTGGCTGCAGCGCATCGCGGTCACCGACGGCCCGCAGCACACGCGCGACGAGACCTCGCACTACACCGACCTGCTGGCCGACGGACGCGCGCTGCAGTTCACCTTCGTGATGGGCGTGAAGTCGGTGATCACGCATCCGTCGCCGGGCTGGCTGCTGACGGCGCCCGGTTACCACGACGTCAGCGGGCTCGCGTGGTCGGGCAGCGGACGCATCGCGCGCGTCGAGGTGACCGCCGACGGTGGTGCGACGTGGGCCGACGCCGAACTGCAAGGCACGGCGGCGCCGTTCGGCTTCGTGCGCTTCCGGCTGCCGTGGCGCTGGGACGGCGGCCCGGCCGTGCTGGCGAGCCGCGCGACCGACACCGACGGTCGCGTGCAGCCGACCCGGGCCGACTGGATCGCGCGCTACGCGCCGAACCAGCGCTATCACCTGAATGCCGTCCAGGCGTGGCGGGTCGACGAATTCGGAGAACTGCGCAATGTCTTCCTCTGAGGCTTCTCGGCGCTCGCGATACGCGCCGATGCGCGGGGCTGTGGTCGCTGCCGTCGCGACGATGCTGTGCGCTGCGTCCGCCGCCGCCGCGGCGCCCGACCTCGGCGAGATCGTCGGCGCCGACACGGTCGCCGCGAGCGACCTCGGCATCGGACCCGACGGCGCCAACCTGCCGCCCGGGCGCGGCACCGCGCTCGACGGCGTCGACCTCTATGTCGACAAGTGCGCCGCCTGTCACGGCCTGCGCGGCGAGGGCGCCAGCGGCCCGGCGCTGGTCGGCGGCGCGGGCTCGCTGGCGTCGTCGAAACCGCTGAAGACCGTCGGCAGCTACTGGCCGTACGCGACGACGCTGTTCGACTACATCCGCCGCGCGATGCCGTACGACCGACCGTTGAGCCTGACCGACGACGAGACCTACGCGCTCACGGCCTACGTGCTGTGGGCCAACCAGATCGTGAAGCGCGACACGGTGCTCGACGCGCGCTCGCTGCCGCGCATCCGCATGCCGAACCGCGACGGCTTCGTCGACGCGTGGGAGACGAAGCAGCAGTAGGCGTCGACTCGGTCGCGCGACCCGTCGTCACACGGCGACGGCCGTACCGACGTTTGGTTGATGCTGTTCGGGCCATCGACCGATGCTGACAGGATGCGTAGTTTCAGGTCGGGTTGCGCGACTGTCGCAGCACACGAGGGCGCGTTCGGAGTTGCCGCGACGATCGGGGGAGCGTCGAAGGGAGCCGAGGAGCGTTCCCGCCCGTTCCGTCCTTGGAGGAGCCTTCGATGAACCCAGTCGTCCTTGCGGCCATGGCCGGTGCCGTTTCGGTCGCGACATTCACGGGTGAAGCGCGCGCACAGCTTCTCGGGACTCTTCCCGACAGCGCCGCCCTCACCATCGGGGTCAAGTCTCGCGGCAGCGAAGTCTTCCGCGAGGAGGCCCGTTCGGTCGTCACGCGACAGGACGTCTTCGCACCGGCACAGGTGGCGTACGACTTCGGGGGTCTCACCCGGACGGTCTCTTTCGCGACAGTGCTTCCCGGCTTTGCGCAGTTCTACGGCTTCGCGTCGTCTCCGTTTCCTGTCGACAATCCCGACGAGGGGGTGGAAGTGACCGTCGACATCTTTCGGAGCTACGTCAAGCTCGGGGACGAGGCCTCGGTGTCCTACACCTACACCGCAGGCGAACTCGAGCTCGTGAATCTGATGCCACCTGCGAACCGGTGCCAGACGTTCAAGTGCATGTATGCCGAGGTGACGGCGTACGCCGCGGTGTTCGACAAGAACGAGAACCTGGTCTGGACCGAGGAACAGACGGCGTCGCTGTTTCTCGACGCCAATCAGCGCTTCGCGAGCTCGGTCGGCTCCGACGGGTCGGGAAGCAGCTTCCGGAATCCGGACTGGACATGGATCGAGACTCTCGGCCGTGACGAGGCGACCTTCGTACTCGACGGCAGCTACACCGCAAACTTCGATCTGTCGCGAATCGACGCCGGCGAGGTGTTCACGGTGAACTACGGCATGGTGCTGCGCGCAGTCGACCAGTCCCGAGGCGGACCCAGCGTTGCATCGGCGTTGGCGGTGGATCCGGTGACCGGTGACCCGGGTGCGGAACACGGGTTCGAGTTGATCGTGTCAGGCGTCTTGCCGGTCCCCGAACCGACATCGTGGCTCTTCGCTGCACTCGGGCTTCTCGCGATGCCGTTCGCTGCGCGTCGCGTGCGCGGGCGCACGAAGATCTGATCGGCACAGGCTGATCCGACGCGGGAACACTGTCGTCCAGGGGGTCCGGATGCCGATTCACAGCGGACCGGCCGCGTCGTGCGGCGTCAGCGCGGGTGGCGCCATGTCTGCCAGCGTTCCTTGCCTTCGAACACCGGAATCGATCCTCCGACGGCTTCGTCGCTTTCGCGCACGAACGCCGGCGCGAGCAGCGCATCCAGCCCCGCGGCATCGATCCCGAACGGCGGTCCACGCGGGGTGTCCGCGAAGAAGAAGTAGCCGGCGAGCACGCCGCCCGGACGCGTGATCGCGGCGGTCCGCGCCGCCCACGCTTCGCGCATTCGCGGCGGCAATGCGCACAGGAAGGCGCGCTCGACGATCACGTCGAAACCCGCGCCCGCGTCGAAGTCGAAGTAGTCCGCCTCGATCACGCGGTCGGCAAAGCAGCCGAGGTTGCGCTTCGCCGCCGCGACTGCCGGCGCGCTGAAGTCGAGCGCCAGCACATCCAGTCCCGCCTCGGCGAACAGGTAGACCTCGTGCCCGGTGCCGCAGCCGGGGATCAGCACGCGGCTGCCGGCCGGGACTTCGCGCACGAACGCCGCGAGCCGCGGCGGCGTGCGGCCGGCCTCCCACGGCGTGACGCCGCTGTCGTAGCGGGTGTCCCAGAAGTCGGGGCGGGCGCTGTCCTGTGGCATCAGGCGGGGGGCGATCAACGCCGGTTGTCGAGACCTGCCCGGACCTGCTCGGCGCGTTGATCGCGCTCGATCTCGAAGCCCGGCGCGAACGCATCCAGTGCGGACCGGAGCGACTCGACGCTCGCCGTCGACACCGCGTTCGGCACCGCGTTGCGTGCGCCGTGGCCCCGCGGGAGCGCCGTCGTGTCGGTCCTGCGCTCGGCGAGCGAGGCCGTCGGCAGAGGGTGGCCGAGCGTGTCGCGTGTCCTGTGCGTCATCCGATGTCCCGGTGTGCGGTGGCTGGCGCCTCCAGTGCGGCAGAGGGTAGCCAACGACGTGGCGACCGTCTCGCTTGATCGCCGCACCTGGCGGGCGCATCTTCTGGTCAGGCCGCTGGTCAGGAGACCGACATGCAATCTTGGCCCGTGCAGGACGCCAAGGCGAAGTTCAGCGAGTTGCTCGAAGCCTCGATCACCCAAGGTCCGCAGCTCGTCACGAAGCGCGGCGCCGAGGCGGCCGTCCTCGTGTCGGTCGACGAGTGGCGGCGCCTGAAGGCTGCCGCGCGCCCGACGCTGAAGGACCTGCTGTTGTCCGCGGACGCGCGGGGCGACATCGTGGTGCCGCCACGTGGGCGCGCCAGACGTCGTCCGATCGCGTCGCTCGACTGAAAACCTGTGAAGCGATCCCCCACCCCCGCTCGAACGCACCTGACGGCACCGCTCGGCGTTGCGAATGCTCACCGTGGAGCCCGCGTCGGCTGCACTTCGCGCGTTGATCGACACCGTCAGTCGCGCGCGCTCGGGCGCGGCGAATTCCTTCACGGGTTCTGACTTCGGTGTACCTCGTCGACACCAATGTCGTGTCGGAGACGCGTCGAAGCCGGCCACACGGCGCGGTACTCGCATGGCTCGACAGCGTCGAACCGTCGTCGATCTTCGTGCCCGCCGTGGTGCTTGGCGAACTTCAGGCCGGGATCGAACTGACGCGTGAACAGGATCCGGTGCGCGCCTCGGAACTCGAGCAGTGGCTCGAGCGCGTGGCCGAGACCTCCAACGTGTTGTCGATGGACGACCGCTGCTTTCGCGAGTGGGCGCGCCTGATGCACCGCCGGTCGCAAGCGCTCCACGAGAACGCGATGATCGCCGCCGTCGCGAAGGTCCACCGACTGACCGTGGTCACCCGCAACGTCCGGGACTTCCATGCGCTCGGCGTGCCCGTGCTGGACCCGTTCCGATTCGCCGATTGACCCTCTGCCTTCCGCCCCCGAGCCAGGATGACCGATCCCGTAGCCGCGATCCCCACCCCCACCGCCGACGAACAGGTCGCGAAGATCTTCGCGTGGCGTCGCGGCTTCGATGCCGTGCACCTGATCGCGCTCGGCCTGGACCTCGGGCTGTTCGAGGCGCTGAAGGCCGCACCCGGACGCACGTCCGACGCGATCGCGCAGGCGCTCGGCTTCGATGCGCGCCATGTCGACGTGTGGTGCCGCACGGCCTGCGGACTCGGTCTGCTCGACGGCGCGGAGCCGGGGCCGACGTGGACGCTCGCGCCGTGGTTCGACCAGATCCTCGCGTCGCCCGGGCATCCGCGCTTCCTCGGCGGCTACGTGCGCCTCGGCAGCGAGGTCGCGGCGGACGATTTCGCGCGGCTGCGCGAGGCCTTCCGCACCGGGGTCGCGACGCCGTTCCAGGGCCGCGGCGACGCCTTCAACGCGCTGATCGCGCAGTCGACCTGGGGCTTGCAGGTCGCGACCGCGAAGAAGCTGCTGCCGGCACTCGACGGTCTGACCGAGCGGCTCGCGGCCGGCGGCACGGTGGCGGAGGTCGGCTGCGGCGTCGGCAACCTGCTGGTGCAGCTCGCGAAGGCGTTTCCGGCCGCGCGCGTCGTGGGGGTCGACATCGACACCGACAGCATCGCCGCCGCGACCGCACGCATCGCCGCCGAAGGGCTGGTCGGTCGCGTCGAGGCGCGGCTCGGCACCGTCGGTGCGGCGGTCGAAGCCGGCAGCGTCGACGCGATCGTCATGATCGAGGTGCTGCACGAGCTGGCGCCCGGCGTGCGCGACGGCGTGATCGTGGAGTGCCACCGCGCGTTGCGTCCGGGCGGGTGGCTGCTGGTCGTCGACGAGACCGCGCCCGAGACGCTCGACGAGATGCGCCGCCCCGAGTTCCAGTTTCCGCTGATGACCGCGATCGAGGAGCTGGCGTGGGGCAACGTGATCCCGACGCGCAGCGAGCAGGAGCGCCTGCTGTCGGCCGCCGGCTTCGCGCCGCCGTGGCAGCGGTCGCTGCTGGGCGAGGGCTTCACCGTGCTGGCCGCGCAGCGCTGACCGCGGTCGGTCGTCCATGCCATCGGGTTGCGCATTCACGCAGCACGCCGTTGTCACGGCAAACTCACAGGTGTCGTGCTGTTGCGTCAGTAATACACAAGATGTTTTCGTCGTACGGCGTCGCGCGCCGGCTCGCGCGTTCAGTCGACCTCAGGAGAGATCCGCCATGCAGAAACGCATCGCCCGCTGGCTCGGTGCCGCCACGCTCGCCGCATCCGCGCTCGGCGCCCAGGCCCAGGACATCAAGATGTACGTGTTCAGTTCCGGCGCGCTCACCATCGGCAAGGGCATCCTGCAGAACCTCGCGCCCACCGACGACAAGATCATCACCGACCCGAGCTACTGGGGCGGTGCCTTCAACGCGCTGAAGCCGGTCAACACGCCGGACATCGCCATCGACGCGCAGCTCGCGAAGATCGGCGTCAAGCCCGACGACGTGAAGTACGTGGTGCCGAGCCACCTGCACCTCGATCACGGCGGCAACGTGGCCAAGTTCCCGAACTCGACGATCGTCGTGCAGAAGTCCGAGATCCAGAACGCGTTCTGGCCGGAGCCCAGCACCGGCGGTCCGTACATCCTCGGCGACGTGCTCCCGCTGCGCGCGGCCGGAAGCAACTACCCGAACGCGGTCAAGATGATCCAGCTCAACGGCGATCTCGACCTGTTCGGCGACGGCACCATCATCATCAAGCGCTGGGTCGCCCACACGCCGGGCAGCCAGATGATGACCGTCAAGCTGAAGAACTCGGGCCTCACGATCCTCACCGGCGACAACGTGTACTTCCGCGAGAACGTCGAGAAGAGCCTGCCGCCGAACATCGTGCTGGCCTACGACCCCGCGGGCTTCTTCAAGGCCTACGAGTGGATCCGCCACATGATGGCCACCGAGAAGGCCGACTTCTTCACGGCGCACGACCCCGACGCCTTCAAGGCGATGAAGAAGCCGCCCGCGTACTACGACTGACCGGATGTCGTTCCCCGAAGCCGGGGCGCCTGCCGCCCCGGCTTTTTCTTTGCCCGCGCCGGTCGTGCAGGCGCGCGGCCTCGTCAAGTGGTACGGCCGCCGCAAGGCGGTCGACCGCGTGTCGTTCGACGTGATGCCGGGCGAGGTCGTCGGCCTGCTCGGACCCAACGGGTCGGGCAAGAGCACGATCCTGCGGATGCTGACCGGCTACCTGGCGCCGACGGACGGCATCGCCACCATCGACGGCTGCGATGTGCTGACCGACAGCCTCGAGGCGCGGCGCCGTGTGGGCTACGTGCCCGAGGACGTCCCGCTGTACCCGCAGATGCGGGTGCACGAATTCCTCGCGTTCATGGCGCGCCTGCGCGGCGTCGCGGCGCCGGGCGTCGCGCAGGCCGTCGACGACGTGGTCGACCGCCTGCGCCTGGGCAGCGTGCGCGCCCTGACCATCTCCAAGCTGTCGCGCGGCTTCCGCCAGCGCGTCGCGATCGCGCAGGCGCTGCTGGGCGAGCCGAAGCTCGTGATCCTCGACGAGCCGACCAACGGCCTCGACCCGCGCCAGATCATCGAACTGCGCGGCGTGATCCGCGGCATCGCCGAGCGCCACGCGGTGCTCGTGACGTCGCACATCCTGGCCGAGATCGAGCGCACCGCGCAGCGCGCGCTGATCCTGCTCGACGGTCGCCTGCTGGGGCAGTACGTGATCGGCAGCGGCGAGCCGCTGGAGGACGTGTTCCTGCGCATGACCGAAGCCGAAGGACCCGGCGCCGCGTGAACCTGTTCGTCACGCTGCTGCGGCGCGAGACCACGGCGCTGTTCGTGTCGCCGATCGCGTGGGCCGTGATCGCGGTGTTCCTGCTGCTGATGGGCTACACGTTCACGATGAACCTGTTCATCGCCAAGACCGCGTCGCTCACGCACATATTCTTCCAGGCCGCCGCGCTGCTGGTGCTGATCGTGCCGATCCTCACCATGCGCCAGTTCGCCGAGGAGCGTCGCGGCGGCACGCTCGAACTGCTGCTGACCGCGCCGGTGCCCGAGCACGCGGTGGTGCTCGCGAAATTCGGTGCGGCGTGGATCGTGACGCTCGTGATGATCGGCCTCACCGGCGTCTACGCGATCGTGCTGGGCATCTGGGGCACGCCCGACTGGGGGCCGGTCTACGCCGGCTACGTCGGCCTGGTGGCGCTGTCGGCCGCGCTGGTGTCGCTCGGCGTGATGGTGTCCGCGCTGACGTCCAACCAGATCGTCGCCGCGATGGTCACGCTGGGCCTGTTCACGCTGATGTGGATGGTCGACACGCTCGCCACGCTGCTGCCGGCCGGCATCGACAACGTGCTGATCGGCGTGTCGCTGCTCGCGCACGTGACGCCGTTCGCGACCGGTGCGCTCTACACGTCGGACTTCGGCTTCTTCATCGTGCTGACGCTTGCGGGGCTGTTCTTCGCGACGCGCGCGCTCGGACGCCGCTGAGGCGCGATGGAGCACGCGACCGATCTGTCGAACGTCGGCTGGCTCGCCGGCTGGATCGTCGCCGTGGCCGTGCTGTTCGCGCTCGGGCTGCGGCTGCCGCTGCGCGGCCGCGGCCGTGGCGCGCGCTGGCGTGCGTTCGGCTGGGTCGCCGCCGGTGCGGTCGTGGCGGTGGTCGCGGTGGTCGCCCTCACGCTGCACGACACGCACGTCGACCTGACGCGCGAGAAGGTGTTCACCCCGGCGGCCGAGGCGCTGGCCGTCGTCGACGCGTTGAAGCGCCCGGTCAAGCTCGCGTACTTCTACCGCGCGCAGGATCCCGCCGGACGGCGCGCGCGCGACATCGTCGCGGTGATGGCCCGGCGCAACCCGCTGCTCGACGCGCGCGTGGTCGACCCCGACAAGGAGCCGACGCTCACCGAGACTGCTGGCGTGAAGCTCTACAACGCCGCCGTCATCGAGGCCGACGGCCGCCGCGTGCTGGTCAACACCGTCGACGAGAACGAGATCGCCATCGGCATCCAGCGCGTGCTGCGCGAGCGCGTGCCGACGGTGTGCTTCCTCGAAGGCCACGGCGAACTGCCGATGGAGAACTTCGAGTTCCACACGCACATGGAAGGGCTGGCCGACCACAACCACGGCGACGCCGCATCGAAGGTGGTCGAGATGCGCGGCCACGGCGCCGGGCGCATGCGCCGCGCCCTCGAAGCCCAGGGCTTTCTCACGCAACGCATCGTCACGGCGTCGCAGCCGGCGGTGCCCGCCGCGTGCGGGCTGGTGGTCATCGCGAGCCCGCGCGACACCTTCCTGCCGCAGGAGGCCGACGCGCTGCGCGCGTGGCTGCAGCGCGGCGGCGCGCTGTTCGCGGCGTTCGACCTGGGCTTCGCGCCGGAGCCGAAGCTCGCCGCGCTGCTGGCCGACCTGGGCGTGGCGCTGCCGCAGCAGGTCGTCGTCGATCCGCTGAGCCATTACTCGACCGACCCCGAGATGGTCGCGGTTGCCGGCTACGAACCGCATCCGGTGACGGCGCCGCTGTCGATGACGTTCTTTCCGGGCGTGCGCCCGCTCGACGTCGGCACGCCGGCGACCGGGCTGACCGTGCGCCCGCTGCTTGCGAGCAGCCGCGACAGCTTCGTGCGCAGCGTCGCGCCGGTCGATTCGCGCGTGGTCGACGCCGGTGCCGC
>JALORJ010000157.1 GCA_025459035.1 Burkholderiales bacterium | reverse complement strand
GGCGTCGTAGCGGGTGTGGAAGCGCGGTGGATCAGTGTCCGGAATCGGCCGGTATCGCGTGTCGAACACGTCGACGCCTCGCGCCAGCGCCTGCTCCAGCACCTCCGCGATGCGGTCGCGCGCAGCCTCGGTCGCGCCGAAGACCCGGTCGAACGCGCTCGACCCCAGTCGAAATCGCGCGACGAGCGACTGCACAGTCTCGGTCGCGTCGCGCAGCTCGCGCGACTGGCGCAGCGACTCGGACATCCGCTTGGAAACTTCACGCGAAAGCGCGTGGATCGCGTCGACGCGCGCCTGGTTCTCGGCGTTGCCCGCGTCGAGCCGTGCGACAGCCTCGTTGATCTCGATCAGTTGCGTCCCCATCGCCCGAAAGTCTCCGACCATCGAGGCGAAGCTCGCGCTCGAGCGCGCCACCACGTCGCGTGTGACGCGCGCGTCGTCCGCGATCGACTCGGTCTCGGACGCGGTGCTGTCGACGAGCGTGATCATCCGGCCGGTCGACTCGGCGATCGTGGCGGTCGCCGACTTCACCTTCTCGGCGAGCTTGCGGACCTCGTCCGCGACCACGGCAAAGCCACGCCCGACCTCTCCGGCACGCGCAGCCTCGATCGCCGCATTGAGCGCGAGGAGGTTCGTCTGGTCCGACACCTCGTCGATGAGAGCGCCGATCTCGCGGATCGCCCTGGACGTGGCAGCGAGTTCGTGGACCTTGTCGCGATAGGTACCCAGTCGGTCGGAAATGCCGTCCATGCGGCGCGAGACATCGACCAGTTCGCCCGACGACGCCTCGGCCGCCGCGAGGTGGGCGCCGGTCGACGCCGCGACGCTGCGGGCGGCGCTCGCCACCTGCGTCATCGCCGCGTCGTTGTCACGGCTGGTCTGCAACACCACGTCCGCAAGGTCGCTCTGCTCGCGAGCGCTGCGCGCGGTGACGCTCATCATGTGGTCCATGCGAGTGGCCCCGATCGAGATGCTCACGCTCATCCGGCGGGTATCGCCGACCATGTCGTGCGCGAGACCGAGAAGACGCTCGAGGCCACGCGCCGCGGGCTCGACGGACGTCCCTGCGTGAGACGACAGTCGGGTCGACAAGTCGGGGCGTGTGTGCGCGATGGCTCCGAGATCGCCGTTCAGCCGCTGCACGGGTCGGACCAGCGCGCCCTGCAACCACCACAGCGCCGCGATGCTCGCCAGGGCCCCCACCACTCCCGCAACGACGACGCCGGCGACCGCGGCACCGTCCCAGTTGACTGCGACCGTGAGCGCGACCACCAGTTGAATCCCCGGCACGAGCAACCCGAGGACCCCGATCACTCCCCACGGATGCCGCGACGTGCGCGTGGCGTGCGGGACCGCGACATCGACCATGCTCGATTCCCCCCGGGACTGCTTTCGCCCGGAGGAGTTTGCCAGCGTCCTGCGAGCGCGCGAACGCACAACAGCGCTTCGCGACGCCGATGGTCGCGGCATCCGCGTCGGCACCTCGCATCCTGCTCTCGCGGCGCCGCACCGCGGACGCTGACTTCGGTCTCGCCCCCCTGGGGGATCCACGGATGGCGTGAGCGTCGCCGGACGGACCGCTAACCTTGTCGTCGATTCCCCGCCCTGCCGACCGAGCCAAGATGACCGCGCATCCCTTGACGCCGCTGTTCGCGCCGCGATCGATCGCGGTCGTCGGCGCGAGCGACGCCGAGGGCTCGGTCGGGCGGCTGCTGTGGGAGCACCTGCGCGACGGCGGCTTTGCCGGCCCGCTGCATGCCGTCAACCCGAACAGCCCGCGCGTCGGCGGTGTGACCACCGTGCCGAACGTCGCCGCGCTGACGCCTGCCCCCGACCTCGCGATCCTCGCGACGCCGGCCACGACGCTGGCCGCGCTGGTCGAGGACTGCGCCGATGCGGGCATCCGCGCGGTCGCGATCGTGTCGGGCGGTGTCGACGCGCGCACCGATGCCGGCCGGCGCACGCTCGCGCGGGTGCGCCGCGTGGCGCGCGAGCGCGGGGTGCGCGTGCTCGGTCCCAACGCGCTCGGGCTGATGCGCCCGTCGGCGCGGCTCGACGCGACGTTCGGCCCCGCGATGCCGCGCCCGGGCTCGGTCGCGCTGGTCACGCAGTCGGGCGGGCTGGCCAGCGCGACCCTCGACTGGGCGACGGCCGACGGCGTCGGCTTCTCGAGCGTGATCTCGCTGGGCAACCAGCTCGATGTCGACTTCGCCGATGCCCTCGACTGGCTCGCGCTCGATCCGGCGACCGAGAGCATCGTGCTGTACGTCGAAGGCATCGTGCACGCGCGGCGCTTCATGAGCGCGCTGCGCGCCGCCGCACGGATCAAGCCGGTGATCGTGCTCAAGAGCGGTCGCGGCACGCTGGGCTCGCGCGTGGCCGTCACGCACACCGACGCGCTGATCGGCGCGGACGATGTCTGCGACGCCGCGTTGCGTCGCGCCGGCGCGGTGCGCGTCGACACCTTCGTGCAGCTGTTCTCGGCCGCCAAGTGTCTGTCGTCGCGTTATCGCGCCCGCGGCCACCGGCTTGCCATCGTGACCAACGGCGGCGGCCCGGCCGTGATGGCGGCCGATCGCGCGCAGACCGTCGGTCTGGCGCTGGCCGCGCTGGCACCTGCCACCGTCGACGCGCTCGACCGTGCGCTGCCGCCGGGCTGGTCGCGCGACAACCCGGTGGATCTGCTCGAGGACGCCGACGTCGCGCGCTACCGCGCCGCGCTCGATGCCGTGGTCGCCGACGCGGGCGTGGACAGCGTGCTCGTGATCGTGACACCGCAGGGCATGACCGACGCGGCGTCGATCGCCGACACCGTGATCGCGGCTGCGAAGTCGACGCGCAAGCAGGTGATGGCCGTCGTGATGGGCGAAGCGAGCACCGCGGTCGCGCGCGCCCGCCTGCAGGCAGCGCAGCTGCCGACCTTCCGCACGCCCGAGCCGGCGATCGAGGCCTTTTCGAACGTCGCCACGTTCTACGTGAACCAGAAGCTGCTGATGCGGGTGCCCGGCCCGCTGTCGCGTCACGCACCACCGGACATCGGCGGTGCCCAGACCGTGATCGACGGCGCGCGCGCGGCCGGGCGCAGCGTGCTGACCGAGATGGAGTCGAAGGCGGTGCTCGCGGCGTTTCGCATCCCGGTCGCGCCGACGGTGGCGGCGCGCGACGTGTCCGAGGCCGTCGCGATCGCGCAGCAGCAGGGTTTTCCGGTCGTGATGAAGGTCCGCTCGCCCGATCTCGTGCACAAGTCCGAGGTCGGCGGCGTGGTGCTCGACATCCGCGACGCCGCCGGCGTGCGCCGCGCCTTCACGACGATTCTCGAACGCGTGCGCTCGGCGGCGCCGCAGGCGCGCGTCGACGGCGTCGTGATCGAGCCGATGATCCGGGGTGATCACGGCCGCGAGGTGATGGTCGGGATGATCCGCGACCCGGTGTTCGGGCCGGCGATCACGTGCGGCGCGGGCGGCACCCACGTCGAGCTGTTCGCGGACCGCGCCGTCGCCCTGCCGCCGCTCGACGAGCGGCTCGCGCGCACGCTGCTCGACGCGACGCGGGTGCGCGCGACGCTCGACACGTGGCGCGGTCTGCCGCCCGCCGACCTCGACGCCCTCGAGGCGCTGCTGCTGCGCGTGTCCGAGATGGTGTGCGAGCTGCCGTGGCTCGCGTCGATGGACATCAACCCGGTGATCGTCGGTCCGCACGGCGCGACCGTGGCCGACGCCCGCATCGTGATCGCGCCGCCGTCGGACGCGAATGCGCTCGACCGCTACGCGCACATGGCGATCGGACCGTACCCGACGCATCTGGAGCGCACGGTCGTCGTGGCGGACGGACGCGTCGTGACGCTGCGCGCGATCCGCCCCGAGGACGCGGCAATGACGCAGGCCTTCGTACGCGGGCTGTCGGACGAGACACGCTTCTTCCGCTTCTTCAACGCCGTGCACGAACTCGGCGACGCGATGCTCGCGCGCTTCACCCAGATCGACTACGACCGCGAGCTGGCGCTCGTCGCGGTGACGCCGCGTGCGGCAGCGGCGCCGCCGGCACCGGCGTCGGACGCGGACACCGATCCCGGCATCGGCGACGACGAAGAGCTCGGCGTCGCGCGCTACGCGATCGCGCCGGACGGCGAGGCCTGCGAGTTCGCGGTCGTCGTCGCCGACCGCGCGCAGGGCACCGGGCTCGGGCGCCAGCTGATGGCCGCACTGATCGACGCGGCGCGCGCGCGCGGCCTGCGCACGATGGAAGGCAGCGTGCTCGGCGCCAACGGCCGCATGCTGTCGCTGATGGAACGGCTGGGTTTCGACGTCCTGCCCGACCCCGACGATGCCGCGATGAAGCGCGTCGTGAAGCGCCTCTGACCGTCGCCCCTCTCCGCGAGTCGCCATGCCCCCCGAGATCCGCCGCATCCTCGACACCGTCGGTACCGTCGTGCTCGGCAAGCCGCGCGAGGTGCGGCTCGTGCTGGCGTGTCTGCTCGCCCGCGGCCATCTGCTGATCGAGGACGTGCCGGGCGTGGGCAAGACCACGCTGGCGCAGGCGATGGCGCGCAGCCTCGGGCTCGGGTTCAAGCGCGTGCAGTTCACCGCCGACCTGCTGCCGGCCGACGTGGTCGGCACATCGGTCTTCGACCGCGACGGCGGCACGTTCCGCTTCGTCGAGGGACCGGTGTTCACGCAGGTGCTGCTGGCCGACGAGGTCAACCGCGCGACGCCGAAGGCGCAGAGCGCGCTGCTCGAAGCGATGGAGGAGCGCCAGGTCACGTTCGACGGCGTGTCGCGCCCGCTGCCGGAGCCGTTCTTCGTCATCGCGACGCAGAACCCGTCGCACCAGATCGGCACGTTCCCGCTGCCGGAGTCGCAGCTCGACCGCTTCCTGATGCGCATCGCGCTGGGCTACCCCGACGCGCAGGCCGAGCGTGCGCTGCTCGCCGGCGACGACCGCCGCGCCCTGCTCGCGGGGCTCGCGTCGGCGATCGCGCCCGGCGACCTCCTTGCGCTGCAGGCCCGTGCGCGCGCGGTGCATGCCGCACCCGCCCTGCTCGACTATCTGCACGCCCTGATCACGCACTCGCGACGCTCGACCGACTTCGCCGCCGGCCTGAGCCCGCGGGCAGGCATCGCGCTGCTGGCCGCCGCGCGCGCGTGGGCGCTGATCGACGGTCGCGCGGCCGTGCTGCCGGAGGACGTCCAGGCCGTGCTGCCGAGCGTGACCGGGCACCGGCTCGCGGCGGTCGACGCCCGCGGCCGCGTGTCCGGCGACGATCTGGCGGCACGCCTCGCGAACGAGGTCGCGATCCCGTGACGCGCGTCACGGCCCGGTGCACGAGCGCGTGACGCGCCCCCGCGCGGCAGGACAGCGTCGTTGAGCGGTCTTCGCGCTCGCGCAGAACGCCTGTCGCTCCGGCTCTTCGCGCGCGACGCCGACCTGCCGAGCGGCGTCGTGCTGTCGCAGCGACGCGTGTACATCCTGCCGACCCGCGCCGGGTTCGCGTTCGCCGCGACGCTCGCGCTGCTGCTGCTCGGCGCGATCAACTACAACCTGAGCCTCGGCTATCTGCTCACGTTCCTGCTGGCCGCACTCGGGCTGGTCGGGCTGTTGCACACGTGGCGCAACCTGGCGCGGCTCGTGGTCAGTGCCGGCCGCGCGGAGCCGGTGTTCGCCGGTGACGATGCGGTGTTCACGGTGCGGCTCGAGAACCCGTCGCGCCACGAGCGCTTCGCCGTCGGTCTGGTCGCGCGCGACGGGCATGCCGCGCGCGATCCGCTGCACGTCGACGTCCCCGCCGGACGCGACACCGTCGCTCGCGTGCACGTGCCGGCGCCGCGTCGGGGCTGGCTCGCACTCGGCCGCCTCGGGCTCGACACCACCTGGCCGCTCGGGCTGTTTCGCGCGTGGGCCTGGGTCGGAACCTCGCAGCGCGTGCTGGTGTGGCCCGCCCCTGAGGCCGATCCACCGCCGCCCCCGGTGCGCGTGGCCGCCGCGGGCGACGGCGCGGGTCCGGGCCCCGGGAGCGACGATCTCGCGGGCCTGCGCGCGTATGCGCCCGGCGATCCGCTGCGCCACGTCGCGTGGAAGGCGTACGCGCGCAGCGGCGAGCTCGTGACGAAGCAGTTCGAGGGACAGGTCGCGACCGAGCTCGAGTTCGCGCTCGACACGCTGCCCGCCGACCTGCCGCTGGAAGCGCGGCTGTCGCGGCTCGCGGCGTGGGTCGTCGATGCACACGCGCGCGACGCCGCGTGGACATTGCGGCTGCCGCAGGCGACGCTTCCGATGGCGAGCGGCCGTGGGCATCGCGACGCCTGCCTCGACGCGCTCGCGCAGGTGGCGCTCGGCCCGTGAGCGCCGTGCGCCTGCCGCCGCTGCCGGCGGCGCACGTGACCGCGCTGGTCGGCGCGACGGCGGCGAC
>JALORJ010000156.1 GCA_025459035.1 Burkholderiales bacterium | reverse complement strand
TCTTCGTCGCCGGCACGGTGCTGATGCGCTCGGCGGGTTGCGCGATCAACGACTGGGCCGATCGCGACTTCGATCCGCACGTGGCGCGCACGCAGGCCCGGCCGCTCGCCGCGCGCGAGATCGCGCCGCGCGAAGCCTTGATGGTCGCGGCGGTGCTCGCGCTCGTCGCGTTCGTGCTGATCCTGCCGCTCGATCCGCTGGTGATCGCGCTCAGCGTGCCGGCCGCGTTCCTCGCCGGGTCGTATCCGTTCACCAAGCGCTTCTTCGCGATGCCGCAGGCGTACCTGGGCGTCGCCTTCGGCTTCGGCATCCCGATGGCCTTTGCCGCGTTGCAGGGCACCGTGCCGCCGATGGCGTGGGCGCTGCTCGGCGCGAACGTGCTGTGGACCGTCGCGTACGACACCGAGTACGCCATGGTCGACCGCGACGACGACGCCAAGCTGGGCCTGCGCACCAGTGCGCTGCTGTTCGGGCGGCACGACGTCGCCGCGGTCGCGCTGTGCCACACGGGCTTTCTCGGCGCGATGGCGGCGGTGGGCGTCGCCGCCGAACTGAACGCGCTCTACTTCGCCGGGCTCGCGGTCGCCGCGGGGCTGGCCGCGTGGCAGGTGAAGCAGCTCGCGGCACGCACGCGCGACGCGGCGTTCAAGGCCTTCCTCGACAACAACCGCATCGGCGCGGTGGTGTTCGTCGCGGTGGTGGCGGGGACGGTGTAGCCGGAGTCACGCGGTGAGCGCGGTCAGCGGCACGACCTCGACGCGTTCCGCGAGCGGGTAGCGACGCGTGCCCGGATAGACCACGTACAGCGCGTCGAGCCGCAGGTCGTGCAGCGCGGTGGTGATCGACGGTGTGAGCCGAGGCGCATCGGCGCGCTTGAACTCGACGCCGACGCGCTTGCCGTCCTTCAGCAGCAGCAGGTCGAGTTCGGCACCGCCGTGCGTAGCCCAGAAGTACGCGTCGTCAGGCTGGGCGACCGCGAGCACGCTCTCGAGCGCGAAGCCTTCCCACGACGCGCCGGCCTTCGGGTGCACGAGCAGCGTGTCGTGATCCGGGATGCCCAGCAGCTCGTGAAGCAGACCGGAGTCGCGCAGGTAGACCTTCGGCGCCTTGACCTGCCGCTTGCCGAGGTTCTCGTGCCACGGCGGCAGCGTGCGGACCATGAACGTGCCGGCCAGCCAGTCGAGCAGCCGGCGCACGGTGGGCGCGGTCACGCCCAGCGTGCGTGCGGGCTCGGCGGCGTTCCAGATCTGGCCGTGCCAGTGCGCGAGCAGCGCCCAGAAGCGACGCATCGCCGCCGGCGGGCTCGTGAACCCGAGCAACGGCAGGTCGCGTTCGACGAAGGTACGCACGAACTGCTGCCGCCAGCGACGGCCGTCTGCCTCGCGCGCGGCCGTGAACGACCGCGGAAAGCCGCCGCGCAGCCACAGCCGGTCGATGGCGTCGGGCCCGACCTCGTCAAGCGCGAAGCCGCCGATCTCGATCACCTCGATGCGGCCGGCCAGGGTCTCGGCGGTCTGCTGCAGCAACCCCGGCGCGGCGCTGCCGAGCAGCAGGAACCGGCACGGCAGCGGATCGCGGTCGCACAGCACGCGCAGCACCTTGAACACGTCCGGTGCGCGCTGGACTTCGTCCATGACCACCAGCCCGGTGCGAGACTCGAGTGCGAGCATCGGGTTGGCGAGCAGCACCTCGGCGGCAGGCACTTCCAGGTCGAAGTAGCTGGCCGAGTCCGAGGACAGGAAGGTCCGCGCGAGCGTGGTCTTGCCCACCTGACGCGGCCCGACGAGAGCGACGACCGGTGCACGTTCGAGCGCGGCCGCGACGGCGGCGCGCAGACGAGGACGTTCGACCATGCCGCGACGGTACTCGCACACCTTGAAAGTCGAAAGTGGCGCTTTCGAATTTCAAGGCGTTCCGGAGCCCCGTGGAAGTTCGCTTGCGGGCGTGCAGGTGTTGCCGAGGCCTATCCCTGCCGCTCCAGATACCGCCGCCGCATCGGCTTGAGCACCGCGATCGCGAGCGTCGCGGTGACGAAGTTGGCGGCGATCGCCAGACCGAACACCGTCGTCCATGTGCCGGTCGACTGGTACAGCAGCGCGGCGAGCGGACCGCCCAGGATCGCGCCGACGCCGGCGCCGGCGTAGAGGAAGCCGTAGTTGGTCGACGCGTGCTTCGCGCCGAAGGTGTCGGTCAGCGTCGACGGGAACAGCGAGAAGATTTCGCCCCAGCCGAAGAACACCAGCCCCGACAGCAGCACGAACGCGACCGGGTCGGCGCGATTCAGGTACCAGACCGCCATCGCGCAGCCTTCGAGGGCGAACGCGATCAGCATCGTGTTCTCGCGGCCGATGCGGTCCGACACCCAGCCGAAGAACGGCCGGGTGAGGCCGTTGGTCATGCGGTCGAGCGTGAGCGCGAGCGGCAGCGCGGCCATGCCCCAGACCGTCGCGTCGGCGACGCCGAAGTCCTTCGCGAACGCGCCCATCTGCGACACGACCATCAGGCCCGAGGTGGCCATCAGCGTCATCATCGCGAACATCAGCCAGAAGATCGGCGAGCGCAGCACCTGCGCCGGCGACCGGTCGTGGCCGGTCTGCGGCAGCACGCGCCCGGCCGGCAGCGTGACCGTGAAGCCGACCGGCGGCGTGCGCAGCAGCCGTGCGCCGATCAGCCCGACCACGCCGAAGACGATGCCGAAGCGCACCAGCGTGGTCTCGAGCCCGTGCACCGCGAGGCTGTCCGCGATCGGGAAGGTCGTGAGCGATGCGCCCATGCCGTAGCCCGCCGCGGCGATGCCGGCCGCGAGGCCGCGCCGGTCCGGGAACCACTTCACCATCAGGCCGACCACGCCGATGTAGACGATGCCGGTGCCCAGTCCGGCGAACAGCCCGTACGTCGCGTAGAGGGCGAAGAGCGACGCGGACTGCGCACCGACGATCCAGCTCGCGCCGACCAGCGCGGCCCCGATCGTCAACAGTCGGCGCACGCCGAAGCGCTCCACCAGCCAGCCCGACAGCGGGGCCAGACCGCACTGCAGCCCCACCACGATCGAGAACACGACCTGCACCTGCGCGAGCGTCGCGTCGAGCTTCGCCATGTACGGCCGCGTGAACAGCGCCCACACGTACTGCGGACTCGCGATCGAGATCATCACGACCACACCGATCGCCAGCTGGATCCAGCGCGTCGACAGGGCGACGCCGGCGGCAGCGGCATGGTCGGCGGGCGCGACGGGGGTGGCCGACGGGGCCGGGGCAAGGTGTTCGGGCATCGAGGCACTCATCGGACGGAGAAGGGGCGCCGTGCGTCACCGCACGTGCCCGCGGGACGGAGAGCAGGCCGCGTGCTGCCGGGTGAAGCGCGCATGCGACGCGGCGTCACGCCCGGGCGGCGACCGGCGGATTCGGTGTGCGGGTCGCCGCGACCGATCCGGCGGCTGCCGCGGACGCGGCGCCGACGTCGACGTCGGGCACCGCGAACGGGCGGCGCTGCTCGAACGCGCGTGCCGCGCGCAGCACGCGCGCGTCGTCGAATTTCGCGCCGACCAGCTGCAACGCCACCGGCAGGCCGCGGCGGTCGAAACCGCACGGCACCGTCGCGGTCGGCTGCTGCGTCAGGTTGAACGGGTAGGTGAAGGGCGACCACTCCCACCAGCGGGTCCGACCCGAGCCGGGCGGGACCTCGTGCCCGACCTCGAACGCGGTGATCGGCATCTGCGGCGTGACCAGCAGATCGAACTGCGCGTGCAGCGCCTGCATGCGCTGACCGAAGCGCTCGCGGGCCTTCTCGACCGCGCGCAGTTCGAGCGCCGACAGCGTGAAGCCGGGCGCGGCCAGCGCCTGCAGCGCGGGTTCGACGCGATTGCGGCGCGCCGGGTCGAGCGGTGCGAGTGCCGTCGCGAGTGCGACCGACCACAGCGGCTGCATGACGTCGATCGGGTCGTCGAGGCCGAGCGACACCGTCTCGATGCACGCGCCCGCGTCGCGCAGCACGTCGAGGGCCGCAGTCGTGGCGGCCAGCACGTCGGGCTCGACGCGCGCGTAGCCCAGGTCGGGGCTCCACGCGATGCGCAGCCCCGCAATGCCGGCGTCGAGCGACGCCGCGGAGAAGTCGACGCCGCAAGGGATCTGCGCCCAGTCACGCGGATCCGGGCGCGCGATGACGTCGAGCATCGCGGCCGCATCGGCCACGTGACGGGTGATCGGCCCCTGGTGCCACAGCGTGCCTGCCGGCGAATGCGGATGCACCGGCACCAGCCCCCACGTCGGCTTGAAGCCGAACACCCCGCAGAACGCGGCCGGAATGCGGATGGAGCCGCCGCCGTCGGTGGCGAGATGCAGCGGACCGAACCGCAGTGCGCACGCGGCTCCGGCGCCGCCGCTGCTGCCCCCGGGCGTGAGCCGCGCATCCCACGGGTTGCGCGTGACGCCGGTCAGCGCGCTGTCGGTGACGCCCTTCCAGCCGAACTCGGACGTCGTGGTCTTGCCCAGCAGCACCGCGCCGCTGTCGCGCAACCGCGCCACCGGCGGACCGTCGTCGGTCCACGGGGCGGTCGGATCGGTGGTGAGCGACCCGCGCAGCGTCGGCCAGTCCCGCGCGAGGATGAGGTCCTTCACGCTCACCGGCACGCCGTCGAGCGGCCCGGCCGGGCGGCTGGCCGACCACCGCGCCTCGGATGCGCGCGCGGCGTCCAGCGCGCGGTCCGCGTCGAACACGACGAAGGTGTTGAACAGCCGATCGAGGGCCTCGACCCGCGCGACCACCGCGCGGGTGACATCGACCGGCGACAGCGAACGGCTGGCGTAGTGCGCGACCAGTGCGGTCGCCGACAGGGCGGTCAGGTCTTCGGACATGACGAAGCGCGGGCGCGTCGCGCGGCAGGACCGGGGGCGAACCCGGACCCGCCGCGCGTCGCGCGCGGGCTCAGGCCGTCTTCGACTTCGCCTTCAGCCCCGCGAGGATCGCCTCGGGGGTGATCGGCATGTGCCGCACGCGCACGCCCACCGCGTTGTAGATCGCGTTGGCGACCGCGGGCGCCACCACGGTCGACGCGGGTTCGCCGACGCCGCTCGGGTGATGGTTCGACGCGATCAGCTCGACATCGATCTTCGGCACCTGCGACAGCCGGATCGGCGTGTACTGGTGGAAGTTGGTCTGCTCGAACTTGCCGTTCTTCACCGTGAGGCGCTCGCCGAGGATCTGGCTGGCACCCCACAACGCCGAGCCGCGGATCTGCGCGTCGACGTTCTTCGGGTTGACGATCGTGCCCGGGTCCATCGCGAGGGTCAGGCGGTCGATCGTGTATTGCCCGGTGGCCGGGTCGACGGTGACCTGCGCGATGCCGGCGACCCAGGTCGGGCTCTGCCGCTCCTCCGCCGACGTCACGGCGATGCCCATGCCCGTGTTCGGCGGCAGTCGCTTCGTGCCCCAGCCGGCCTTGCCGGCGGCGACGCGCAGGCAGTTGGCGAGCCGCAGCGCACCGCCGACCGTCGCCGACTCGTACTTCGGCCACGAGCCTTCCGTGGTCCAAGGCAGCGAGATCCACAGCTGGTCCATGTAGTAGTCGGACGGCGTGCCCGGGGCGTAGCCGGCGTTGGGAATGCCGCGACCGCCGCCCTTGCCGTTCAGCATCGCCAGCCGGAACTCGAGCGGGTCGCGCCCGGCCGCGTGCGCGACCTCGTCCATGAACGACTCGACCACGAAGATGTTGTACGAGTTGGACACCGTGCGCAGCGCGCTGGCCTGCACCGCCCACGTGGTCGTGTCGTGGTTCCACGCCCGCACGCGGTGGTTCGGCACGTCGTACCAGTGGTCGCTGCCGCCGATCGACCACTGGTCGATGTCGACGTTGCGGCCGTCCCAGCTGTCGAGCTGCAGCCAGTCGCTGCCGTACTTCTTGCCGACGCCGAAGCGCGCGCCCATGAACCCGCAGACGATGTCGTGGTTCATGCCGGCGAGCTTGCCATCCTTCACCGCCGCCTTCATGCGGTGCAGCGTCGGTGTGCGCGCGTAGCTGGTGGCGAACGCGCTCTCGCGCGTCTGGATCAGCTTCACCGGCTTGCCGATGGTGTTCGCGCACCAGGCCGCCGCGAGCAGTTCGTCGTAGTCCTGCTTGCCGCCGAAGCCGCCACCCAGCAGGTAGTTGTGGATCGAGACGCTCACCTCGTCGGGCTTCTTCTTCAGCGCCGTGGCGAGGTAGTAGGTGAGCGTCATCCGCGCGAACGACGCGCCCTGCGTGCCGGTGTGCACGTGGAACGCGCCGTCGACGACCTGCGCCGTGGCGCTGATCGGCTCCATCGTCGCGTGCGTGATCATGTCGGTCGTGTAGTCCATCTCGAGGACCGCGTCGGCACTGCCGAGCGCGGCCTCGACGTCACCTTCCAGCACCCACGCGGCCGAGGCCTCGGGTTGCTCCGACAGGGCGC
>JALORJ010000155.1:6467-7778 GCA_025459035.1 Burkholderiales bacterium | reverse complement strand
CTCGGCGCGGGCGGTGAAGGACGCGACCGCGAACATCGCGGCCACCGTGGTCGCGCGCAGCGCGAAGCGGACGGGCATCTCGTTCCCCTTGTCGAAGGACGGGTCGGACTGCCCGTCTGTCGCGTCGAACCTACCGCACGGCATCGCGCCCGGGTATCGAAAATCGGCAACCCGCGGCCGCGGTCGCGCCGACCGACGCGCGAGCGCCCGCCGGGCACGCCATCTGCAACCGCCGGGCGCACACTCGGGGCGTCGCGCGCTCCGCTCGCCGGTGCTCCTCTTGAATCCGATCGCAGACTCCGCCCTCGACGCCCGCATCGCGGGCGGGCCCGTCCCGTCGCGCACCGATGCGGCGCACTCCAGCTACTCCGACCGGACGTGTCGCGATGCCGACGAGCATGCCGCCTCGCTGCGCGAATGGGACCAGACCTACGACCAGATCAGCGCCGGTCGCTTCGACGGGCAGGTGACCGATGCGTGGATGGGGGACGTGCAGGTGTTTCGCGAACGCACGGCGCCGGTCACGGAGCAGCAGGGGCGCTCGTGGCCGGGCGCGTGCACCCTCGCCGTCGTCATGCACGCGGAGGCCGACGCCACCTTCTGCGGGCAGGCGCTGGCGCCGACCGATGCCGCGGTCTTCGGTGCGGGCGGCGAGTTCTCGCTGATCACCCCGCGGCGGTTCGACCTCGTCGGCATCGCGCTGCCGGCCCGGCTGCTGCGGACCCACGCAGCGCGCACCGGCGACACGGCGCTGGCCACCGTCGCGGATGTCCGGGCGCAGGTGCTGCGCGATCCGGTCGCGCTCGCGCCGATGCGCACCTGTGCGCGCGACTGGTTCGATGCGCTCGCCGCCGATCCGTCGCTGGTGCACCAGCCGGCGGTCCACGCCAGCCTCGTGTCGAGCGTGCTCGGGGTGCTCACGAGCGTCGCCGAACCCGCCGGCGGACCCACGACCGCGAGCCTGCTGCCCGACGCGCGCAAGCGGCTGGTGGAGCGCGCCCGCGCGCAGATCGCGGCCCGCCCCGATGCGCCGATGACCGTGGCCGAGCTCTGCGCCGAAGTGGGGGTCAGCCGACGCACGCTGCAGTACAGCTTCCAGCAGGTGCTGGGAGTCAACCCGGTGCAGTACCTGCGCGCCGTGCGGCTGAACGGCGTACGCCGTGCTCTGAAGGCCGCCGGCGGCAGCGCGCGCATCGGCGACATCGCCGCGCGCTGGGGCTTCTGGCATCTGTCGCAGTTCTCCGCCGACTATCGCCGCATGTTCGGCGAGCTGCCGTCAGACACCGTGCGCGCGCTCGGTTGATGCACGCC
>JALORJ010000155.1:0-6461 GCA_025459035.1 Burkholderiales bacterium | reverse complement strand
CGCCGTGAGATCGTCCGCGGCCGGCGCGCGTCCGATGCTTCATCGGCAGCGGATATCCGGCGTTCGCGTCGCGGCCGCTCGCCGGGGGGCGCGTTCGCTCGGCGCCGGCGCCGCCCGCGGCGACGTCTGACCGCAATGCCCGGATCCGACACGCCACCGCCTGCCGCCGATCCCGCCGCACGCCGTCGCTTCATCGGGCAGATGGCGTCGTTGTGCGGGACGTCAGGTGTGATCGGCTTGCTGCTCGCTGCACAGGCGAAGACCGCGAAGGCGGTGCCGGCGTGGGCGATCCGCCCGCCCGGTGCGGTCGCCGAGGACGACTTCGCGGCGGCCTGCGTTCGCTGCGGCCTGTGCGTGCGCGCGTGTCCGTACGACATCCTGAGCCTCGCGACGCCGGGCGCCGAAGGCGTTGTCGGCACGCCGTACTTCACGGCCCGCGCGAAGCCGTGCGAGATGTGTCGCGACGTGCCGTGCGCGCGGGCGTGCCCGACCGGGGCGCTCGATCGCACGTTGCCGCGCATCGAGGACGCGCGCATGGGCATCGCGGTGCTCGTCAACGAGGAGACCTGCTGGTCGGTGATCGGCCGCACCCGGTGCCGCTGGTGCTCGGACGCGTGTCCGGTCGGGCCCGCTGCGATCACGCTCGAACAGCGGGTCGCGAACGGGCGCAAGTACTACGAGCCGGTCGTGCATTCGGCCCATTGCACGGGCTGCGGCAAGTGCGAGCACGCATGTCCGACCGACGAGGCGTCGATCAAGGTGCTGCCGATCGCACTCGCGCGGCATGACCGCGCCAAGGCGCCGCTCCACAACGGCGAGGTGTCGCCGTCGGTACCCCCGACCGCGCCGTGAGCGCCACCGCCGGCGCGGTGCGCGCGCCGGTGCCGACGCCGCGCGGGCGCTGGTGGCGCGCACGCCGGACGGTCCAGTTCGGCCTGCTCGGCCTGTTCCTCGCGGGGCCGTGGGCGGGCGTCTGGTGGGTGCGCGGCAATCTCGCGTCGAGCGACTGGTTCGGGCTGGTGGGGTTCACCGACCCGTTCATCGCCCTGCAGTCGGTGGTCGCCGGCCATGCCGTCGCCGCACCGGCGCTGCTCGGCGCGGCGCTGGTCGTCGCCGGCTACGCGTTGCTGGGCGGGCGCAGCTACTGCGCATGGGTGTGCCCGGTGAACATCGTGACCGACGCCGCGGCGTGGTCACGCGACCGGCTCGGCATCCGCACGCACTGGCAGCCCGACCGGCGGTTGCGCATCGGCGTCGCGCTTGCGGCGCTCGGCGTGTCGGCTGTCACCGGGACGATCGCCTGGGAATTCGTCAACCCCATCACGTGGCTGCAGCGCGGCCTCGTCTTCGGGATGGGCGCCGCGTGGCTCGTGGTGGCCGCGGTGTTCGCGTTCGACCTGCTGGTCACGCGCCGCGGCTGGTGCAGTCACGTCTGCCCGGTCGGCGCGTTCTACGGGGCGGTGGGGGTGGCGTTGGTCGTGCGCGTGCGGGCGGAGCGCCGCGAGGCGTGCACCGACTGCGGCGACTGCTTTCGCGTGTGCCCCGAACCGCACGTGATCGCGCCGGCACTCAAGCCGCGCGACGCCGGTGCGTACCGCGCGATCACGCACGGCGACTGCATCAACTGCGGCGCCTGCATCGACGTCTGCAACGACGACGTGTTCGAGATGGGGCTGAGGTGGCGGGGGAGGCCGCGGCTGTCGGACAAACGGTCGGAAAAAACGTCATCTGGAACTTGACGAAAGAGAAGGTTGAGTCGCACCTTCGAGGCACTACACGCGGTCCGACTCTCCGCCTCGCCTCGTCCAGGAGACATCCCTCATGAAGCGCCTCGTTTCGGCCGTGCTCGCCGCCGTGCTGGCCATTCCCGCGCTCGCCAGCGCCAATGTCACCGTCAAGCTGTTCTCCGGGTTCACGGAAGCCGGTGGCGACATCACCTTCTCCGGTCTCACCGGCACGTACGTGTCGAACGGCCTCGCGTTCGGCGACTTTGCCCCGGGCCGCAACGGTTTCCCGGGGGCCGACACGGTCTTCGGCGCCGAGCTGACCGGTTTCCTGCAGGTCGACACCGCCGGTTCGTACACGGTGACGCTGGGCTCCGACGACGCCTCGTACCTGTTCCTCGACGGGGTCGCGACGCTGGCGTTGCCGGGCAACCACGGCTACTACACCGAGTCGACCACCGTGAATCTCGCCGCTGGCCTGACGCCGTTCCGGGTCGCGTACCAGAACACGTTCTGCTGCGGGTCGCAGCTGACCCTCGAGACGACCGCCAGGGTGGCGCCGGTTCCGGAACCCGGCACGTACGCCCTGATGGGCGCGGGCCTGGCACTGGTCGGCGCGGGTGTCGCATCGCGGCGTCGCAGCGTCGCTGCCTGACACCGCTGCAGCGTCACGCTCCGGAGCGGCCGCCCGCGGGCGGCCGTTTCGCTTGCGCGCGCGGCATCGGCACGTCGGGCGTCAGCCGAACACCGGCAGCGGCTCGAAGCGACCCTTGAGCACCGTGTCGGCCAGACCCGGGGCGATCCAGCCGTCGATGGCGCTGGCGTAGACACGGCGGAAGTCGGTCGTGTGGACGAGGTTGTCGCCGGCGTCGAGACGATCGAGATCGCACGGCTTGCCGTAGTGACCGCCCTTGACCGACTTGCCCGCGAAGAACATCACGTTCGCGGTGCCGTGATCGGTGCCGAGGCTCGTGTTCTCGGGCACGCGCCGCCCGAACTCGGAGAACAGCAGCATCGCCACCCGGTCGGCCATGCCGATGCGCTCCATGTCGTGCAGGAAGCCGCTCACCGCGTCGGAGGTGTACGTGAGCAGGCGCTGGTGCTGGTCGGCCTGCTGCACGTGGGTGTCGTTCGCGTTGTTGCGGTACGCGACGTAGTAGAGCGGTGTCGGCAGGCGCGCGGCGATGCAGGCCGCGACCTTGCGCAGGTGCAGATCGACGATGCCGTAGTCGACCGGCGAGCGGTAGTCGGCCCAGGCCGCGCGCACGAGGCTCGAGGCGTCGCGCGCGCTGCGCGCGACATCGTCGAGGAAGCGCCGCGACGGGTTGCTCCCGCCGGCGTCGTCGGTCACGTCGAAGACCGGCTTCTGCTGCGCGAAGCCTGACCGCTGGAAACGCTCGGGGTCGTCGAAGACGACCGGGGTGTGCACGCGCGAGCGCACCGCGAGCGACTGCGCCACGTCGACGTTGATCAGGTAGTTGGGGACCGCCCGAGGCTGCATCGTGTCGGCGAGCCGCCCGTACCAGCCGTAGTCGTCACCGCTGTTGGGCGACGCGGTGTGCAGGTACGCCATCGACGTGAAGTGCGAGAACGACGGGTTGTCGTAGCCGCAGCCGTGCACGATCGCGAGCTGGCCGTCCTTCCACAGCCGCTCGAAGCCCGCCATGCCGGGATTGAGACCGAAGCGGTCGTCGAGCTTGCGCACCTTGTTCGCGGCGATGCCGATGTTCGGTCGCAGCCGGTAGTAGGTGTCGTCGGTGTAAGGCACGACGGTGTTCAGGCCGTCGTTGGCGCCGGACAGTTCGAACACCACGAGGATGCGACCGGCGTCCGCGGCCTCGGTCGCGGCCTGCGCGATCCGGGTGAACACGCCCGGCGCGAGGCCGGCGGTGGCGAGTCCGGCCAGCGACTGCGCGAGCAGGCGACGGCGGACGGGATCGACGGGGAGGCGCATGGGTCGGTTCTCGCAGGCGGGGGTCAGCCGAGCTGGTACTCGGGGCGGCTCAGGATCAGGTGCAGCAGCATGCGCAGCGGGTCTTCGGAGAACGTGCGCGCGGCCCTGACGTCTGCGGTGCCGAGTTCGCGTTCGAGGAAGGCGGCGAGTTCCCCCCGGACCGCGGGCGCGAGCGGGACCGCCAGGAAGCGACGCTCGAAGTAGCCGACGACCTCGTCGGGCGTCGCGCAGCCCGCCGTGTCGATCATCTGCGCGAGGTCGAGCCGTGCGACCGTGCGCGGGATCGGCTTCACGCGCTCGACGGCCTTCTGCCAGCCGCGGTAGCTCGCGAAGCGCGTGTTGAAGGCCTCGTCGCGGTCGGTGCGCATGGTCGTCATGGCGCTCATCTCCTTGCCGCCGTCCATGCCGCCAGGCTTCGTCGCGACGGTGATGTCGAGGCCGGCGCGGATGCGGTCGTGGATCTCGCGGATCTCGTAGCCCGCCTGCGCGGCCGGGTAGCGGTCGCCCGGCAGATAGTTGATGTCCGGGAACAGCACGTCGAGCGCGAAGTTGCCGCGCTCGAGCAGCAGTCCCGGCGTGATCCACGCGCGGCCCTGCGACCAGCCCGCGACGGTCGGTGGATGCAGCAGGCGCTGGCCGAGGCTCGCGGTCTGCTCGTTGAAGTCCGGCACGCCGGGTACGTGTTCGACGCCGAGCTTGCGATAGGTCGCGACGACCAGTTCGACCGGGCTGCGGATGTGGCTGCCGACCGACGGCGCCGCGAAGAAGTCCTGCGAGCCGAGCAGTTCTTCCATGAAGGCACCGATGTGCCAGTCGTGTGCGCGCAGCCGCTCGCCGAGACGGCGCGCGAGCGCGGGGTCGAGGTCCTCGCGCACGAATTGGCGGTAGAGCTTCGCGGCGACGAACTCGGCCGTCACCGGCTGGGCGAGGATCACGTCGATCACGCCGACGCCGTCGAGCGGTGCGGTGACCCCCAGCACGGTCTTGTCGCCGGTGTCGTGCTTCGACGGATCGAAGTGGAACTCGGTGCCGACGAAGTTCCAGCCGGTGAATGCGCGGGCGGCCTCGCGGATGTCGTGCTCGGTGTAGTGGCCGACGCCCATCGAGAACAGTTCCATGATCTCGCGCGCGAAGTTCTCGTTCGGTGCGCCCTTCACGTTCACGGCCGCATCGAGGAACGCGAGCATCGCCGGGTCCTGCGCCGCGCCGATCAGCAGCGTGCGGAAGCTGCCGGTGCCGTCGCGCTGGAACAGTTCGACCTGCCGCAGCATCTTGCGGTAGTCGCGGACCTTGTCCTCGTTGGTGGCGAAGTGCCCGTGCCAGAACAGCGCCATCCGTTCCTGGAACGGGCGCGGGCTGCGCAGCATGCGCTCGGCCCACCAGTACGCGACACGGTCCGTCTCGAGCTTGCTGGCGCGCAGCCAGTAGAAGAACTGGTTCACGACCGGCTGCAGCGGGCGGTTGCCCGCCGGCTTGACCTTCACGCCGATGGCCTCGCCGGTCTTCTGCGCGAGATCGGTGGTGGCCGGGCGGCCCGCCGGGAACGGATCGAGTCCGGCTTCGAACACGCCGGAGTGCTCGAACGGCGCCACCACCGACTCCACGCTCGGTGTGCCGTCGAACCGCACGAGGTAGCGCACGGCCGCGCGCGGCCCCATCGCGGCGATCGCGTCGACCTGCTCGGGGGTGCCGCCGAAGCCTGCGCGCTCGAGCAGATGCGCCGCCGCCGCACGGTCCCAGTCGGCGGCAGCCAGGGGCTCCAGACGGCCGGCGATCGGCGCCGCGGCGCTCGTCAGTGCGACACCGGCGACAGCGACGGCGACGAGCATCCGGGCAATGGCGTACCGCATCTTCAGTCTCCCTCGGGTCGGGGGGCTCCCGACACCTTCCACGCTTACTTCGGCACGTGGCCGCGCCGCCATCCACAGCGGCTGCAACCAGGCCTCATGAATTTCATGAATCGGTCGGTACGAGGCGCCGTCGCGCCGGGCGCGGTCAGTGCGCAGCGGCCGTGCGCACCGACGGCGCCGCGGCGGGCGCGGTGTCCCGGCCTTCGAACCAGCGATACAGGGTCGGCACCACGACCAGCGTCAGCAGCGTCGACGTGATGAGCCCGCCGATCACGACGATCGCGAGCGGGCGCTGCACTTCCGAGCCCGGGCCGGTCGCGAACAGGAACGGGATCAGGCCGAGCATCGCGACGGTGGCCGTCATCAGCACCGGTCGGAAGCGCATCGTGCAGCCGAGCACGATCGCCTCGGCCTGCGGATGGCCTTCCTCGCGCAGCGCACGGATGTACGACACGAGCACCACGCCGTTGAGCACCGCGATGCCCCACAGCGCGATGAAGCCGACCGACGCCGGCACCGACAGGTACTCGCCGGTGACGAACAGCGCGATCAGGCCGCCGATCGACGCGAACGGCAGCACCGTGATGATCAGGCTCGCGTAGCGCAGCGAATTGAACAGCGTGAACAGCAGGAAGAAGATCGCGGCGATCGTGACCGGCACGATCAGCGACAGGCGCGCCATCGCGCGCTGCATGTTCTCGAACTGCCCGCCCCACACGAGGTAGTAGCCCTCGGGCAGCTTCACGTCGCGCGCGATCGCTGCCTGCGCTTCCGCGACGTAGCCGCCGATGTCGCGGCCCGACACGTTGGTGCCGACGACGATGCGGCGCTTGCCCGACTCGCGGTTGACCTGGACCGGGCCGTCCATCACCGACACCGTGGCGATGTCGCGCAGCGGCACACGGGCGCCCGCGGGGCCGGTCAGGAGCACGT
>JALORJ010000154.1 GCA_025459035.1 Burkholderiales bacterium | reverse complement strand
CCCAAACGTGACGGGACGATCGAGATGTTCGGGTCGCCGATGCCGTAGTTCACCACCGCGACACCGTCGTCGCCGTTCTGCCGCACGGTGTTGCAGACGATGATGCCGTTGCGCGAGCCGGTGGTCTGGTGATACGCGTCGGCCTGGGTGCGGTAGGCGACGTTGCGCGCCACCAGATAGTTGGTCGCGAAGCGCGCGAACACGCCGTTGTGGGTGTATTCGAAGCGGTTGTCGACGGCCTGCTGGCGGTCGCCGCTCAGCCACACGGCGGCATGGAACGGATGCCCGCCGTGACGCGCGCGCAGGTTCGACACCATCGTCAGGCCGTACGCGGCGTCGCCCGGGGCGTTCAGGTTGATGGCGATGCGCATCGAGCCGTTCGGGCCGCGCTCCTCGGCGGGCGACACGTAGGCGTAGATCACCGAGCCGTTGCCCCACAGCCGCACGTTCGGACGGCTGATCGTCACCAGCTTGCGCTTCATGTACGTGCGCCCACGCGTGAAGATCACGTCGCCGCCGTTGGTCAGGAAGCGCGCCGCGCGGTTGATCGCGTCGCTGTCGTCGGTCACGCCGTCGCCGACGGCGCCGAACCACTCCGGGCGCACCACCGTCACGCTCGCATCGAGCGGATCGGGCCGCTCGGCCGGCGGTTCGGCCGGCATCCGCGGGATGGTGACGCCGTAGGTGCCCTCGACGTTGGCGCAGCCGCCGCCGCGCGGCGCGACGAACGCGCCGGACTCGATCGTCGCGACCGGGATCGCCGGGGGCGCCGGCGGCGGCGGCGGGGGCGGAGGCGTCGGGTTGGCCGGCGTCACCGGGCTCGCGCCCGCGTTCGTGGTGCCACCACCGGCACCGGGGTTGGACGTCGTCGTGTTGCCTGCCGTGCCACCGCCGCCGCCACCGCCGGCGGGAGGTGTGCTCGGCGCCGAGTTGTTGCCGACGCCGGCCGGATTGCTGCCGCCGGCGCCACCACCGGCCGCCGTGCCACCCGACACCGACGGTGTCGTGTTCGGCGTACCGGCACCTCCGCCCGCGTTGTTGTTGCCGGCCGGTGCGTTGCCGGCGCCCGGCGCCGACGGCGCGTTCGCGGTGCTCGGTGCGGACGGGGCGTTGCCGCCCCCTCCACCGCCGCCTCCACCACCCCCGCCGCCTCCGCCTCCACCACCGCCACCCCCGCCGCCTCCACCTCCTCCGCCCCCGCGCTGCGCGCGCCGGCCGGACGTGTTGTCGGCGCTGGACGGCGCTGCCGACGGACGCGCATCGGGCACCGTGGCCGAACTGGTCGGATACGGGGCGCGCGGCTGCGGCGTCGGCGCCGGCCGTGCCGTCGCGGTGTTCGCGTTCTGCTGGCTCTTCGACAGCTTCTTGCGTGCAGCGCCGTCGGCGGGTGGCTTGTCGGTGTAGACCGTGTTGCCACTCGCGTCGGTCTGCTTGTAGACCTGCGCCGCGCCCGGCAGCGGAACCGCGAACAAGGCCGCGACAGCGAGAGTCGCCGCGCCGCGAGGAATGGAAATCATCGGAAGTGCCTCCGTGTCAGGGACGCCCCGGCTCGCAGGCAGGCGCAGGCCGTGGCGTCCGCCGGGCGCTGCGCAGCGACGCACGCCCGGGGCCGCGCACTGATAAAGCAAGAACGGTGCATCCGCCAAGCGCCTCAGCGGGCCGTGGCGGCGTCGAGACGCTCGAGCAGCAGCCGGGCGCGCCCGGCCCAGTCGTACTGCCGGGCCACGTCACGCGCCTGCCGCTTTGCGCCGGCCAGCGCGTCCGCGTCGGACGCCAGCACGGTGCGTGCGGCGGCGGCGAAGCCGTCGGCGTCTTCGACCAGGTGCACGTAGCCCAGCGCGCGGCGCGCAAGTTCCGCCGTCCGGGTCGCGACGACCGGCAGTCCCGCGGCGCCGTACTCGTAGATCTTCATCGGGCTGCGTCCCGCGTTGGCCCCGTGGCGGCTCATCGGCAGCAGGGCAAGGTCGGCGTGCTGCAGGTAGCCGGGGACCGACGCGTACGGACGACGACCGAGGCGATGCACGTTGGTCAGCCCCGCCAGCGCGGTCAACGGATGCGCCGCATCCTCCGGGCCGACCAGCACGAGGCTCGCGGCCGGGACCGCCCGCGCCGCGGCCGCGACCATGGCGTCGTCGAAGCGCGCATCGAGCGCGCCCACGTAGACCGCGATCGGTCGCGGCAGCGACGCGTACTCGGGCGGCGCGGGCTGCGGCGTCGTGAAGGCGTCGAACTCGACCCCGTTCTCGACCAGCTGCGCCTGCCGCCCCGGCATCAGTGACTCGAGGTGCTCGACCACCGGCGTCGAGGTGCCGACGACCAGATCCGCGGCCGCGCACAGCGCGCGCTCGGCGACCAGGATCGACGGGTCATCCAGCATCTCGGCGTACAGGTCGGTCGCGCGATACACCAGACGGCGCGCCTGCAGCACGCGCTCGATGCCGATCATCTTCGGCTGGTCGACCACCAGCAGGTCCGGCCGGTCAAACCCCGCCTGCGCGAGCACGCGCCGCAGCGACGGCAGACACACGACGAGCGGATTGGCACGGGGCACGAACCGCCGACCGATCGCCCAGGGCGCCAGCCCCATCGGCACGTAGTTGAAGACGCCCTCGGCGCTGCGCTCGCCACCGGCGCGGTACAGGCCGAACCGGCGCTCGACCTCGGGATCGGTGCGCCGCAGCCAGTGCGCCGGCGTGAGCGGGGTGGACACGTGCGCGACCGCATGCCCGGCGCGCGCCAGTTCGCGCGCGAGGTGATGCGAGCCCACGACGAAGGTGCCACCGAGCGCGCTGTGCGCCGCGAGGACGATCTTCACGCCGCCCCGCGTCGCGCCGCGTCGAACGCGCGCCACGCCTGCGCGACGAACGCGCCGTACTCGGCGCGGAAGCGCTCGGCCGAGAAGCTCTCGGCATTCGCGCGGCACGCCGCGGCCGTCACGCGATCGCCGGCGGCCTCGAACGCGTCGACGGCGGCACGCAGCGCAGCGACGCTCTGTTCCGGAAAGAACACACCGGTGGGCTGCGCGTGGTCGAGGCCGCGCACGGTCTCGAGCGCACCGCCGCGCCCGAACGCGATCACCGGCGTGCCGCAGGCCTGCGCCTCGACCGGGACGATGCCGAAGTCCTCTTCGGCCGCGAAGACGAAGGCGCGCGCGCGCTGCAGGTGGTCGCGCAGCACGTCCTTCGGGGCATAGCCGAGGAAGGTCACGTTCGGACCGGCCTTCGCGCGCACCTTGGCGTTGTCGGGGCCGTCGCCGATGACGATCAGCCGGCGCTGCGGCATCGCGGCGAAGGCCTCGACGATCAGGTCGACGCGCTTGTACGGCACGAAGCGCGACGCGGTGACGTAGAAGTCGTCCTTGTCGGCGCGGAAGCCGAAGCCCGACACGTCGACCGGCGGGTAGATGACGTCGGCGTCGCGGCCGTAGCACTTCTTCACGCGCCGGCCGATGAAGCGCGAGTTGGCGAGGAAGCGGTCGACGCCGTGCGCGGTGCGCGTGTCCCACAGCCGCAGCTTGTGCAGCAGCCACTTCGCGAGCCAGCCCTTGGGTCCGCCGGTCAGACCGGCCTCACGCAGGTACTGGTGCTGCAGGTCCCACGCGTAGCGCATCGGCGAGTGCACGTAGCTCACGTGCAGCTGGTCGGGGCCGGTCAGCACGCCCTTGGCCACCGCGTGCGCGCTCGACAGCACGAGGTCGTAGCCGGACAGGTCGATCTGCTCGATCGCCAGCGGCATCAGCGGCAGCCAGCTGCGGTAGCTGCGCTGCGCGCGCGGCAGGTTCTGGATGAACGTGGTCTTCGCGCGCCGACCGCCGACGAAGCCACGCAGCGCATCGGGCAGGAAGTCGACGACCGAGAACAGATCGGCGTGCGGGAACATCAGCAGCAGCTGCTCGACGACGCGCTCCGAACCGGAATAGTCGACGAGCCATTCGTGCACGACCGCGACGCGCAGGTGCGCGAGGTCGGCGACGGGGACCGGCAGGGCGGAGGAGTCAGCGGGTGGCATCGACGTGGTTCCAGAGTTCGGTCGCGCAGCGCTCCCACGAGAACGTGCGGGCGCGGGCCTGCCCGGCCTCGGTGAGGCGCGCGCGCAGCGCGGCATCGCCCATGATCGAGCGCATGGCGTCGGCCAGCGTGCGCGGGTCGGCGGCATCGCAGTACAGCGCGGCGTCGCCACAGACCTCCGGCAGCGACGCGGCGCGCGAGACGATGACGGGGCAGCCGCACAGCATCGCTTCGAGCGGCGGCAGCCCGAAGCCTTCGTAGAACGACGGATAGACGAAGCACGACGCCGCTTCATAGAGCGCGCGCAGCTGCGGGTCGGTGACGTAGCCCACGTGCGTGACGCTGTCGGGCAGCGCCGCGTCGCCGCCGAACACCCGCGGGTGCGTGCCTCCGGCGATCACGATGCGAAAGCCCGTCGTGTCGCCGAGCAGGCGCATCGCGTCGACGACGGCGCGGAAGTTCTTGTTCGGGTTGAGGCTGCTCACCGCGAGCACGAACGGGGTCGCGTCGAGGCCGTGCTTCGCGAGCACGCTCGCGTCGGCGGGCTGCGCGAGGATGTGCTCGCCCGCCTCGTGCACGACCAGCGTGGCCGACGCGCGGATGCCGCACCAGCGCTGGAGCTCGGTCTGCGAGAACCGCGACACGGTCACGATGCGGCGCGCGCGCCGACCGAGCCACCACATCAGCGCGCGATACCACGTGCGAAACGCGCGCGAGAAGCCGTGCGGGGCGGCGTACACCGCCGCGTCGTGCATGACGACGATCTGGTCGCGCAGCACCGCCGGGCCGAGCTGGCACAGGCCGAGGAGCAGCCCGTCGCGTGCGTGCCGCGGCAGTTCGAACTGCTCCCACGCGTGGCCCGTGCGCCGGCCGACCTGGCGCACCTCGATGGTGTCGAGCGCGAGACGACGCTGCGCGTCGGGCGGCACCAGCAGCACGACGCGTCGATCGCGCGCGATCGCGCCCGAGTGCCGCAGGCGATCGAGCGCGGTGACGGTCTCCTGCGCGAAGCGCTGGACCCCGGTGATCGACTGCGAGAGGAAGCGCCCGTTGACGTACAGCGGCGCTGCGGGCGACGGGGCCGTCACCGTCGACGCAGCAGGCCGGCCGACCGCGCGAACCAGCCCGGTCCGCGGATCGTCGCGACCGACCGTCGCTGGAAGCGCGATCCGTGGCCGCGCCGCTCGACACGACGCTCGCGGAACAGCAGGTAGCCGAACACCAGCGCTGCAAGCGCCGGGAACGCCCGCACGTCACCCAGGTACGGCACGCGCAGCACCTCGAGCAGCGACAGGAACAGGATCGGATACAGCAGGCGCGGAAAACCGCGACGCGCCTTGACGCAGCTGAACGCGTAACCGCACAGCCCGCCCCACGCGATGGCGTAGACCAGCCCGAGGCCCAGACCCATGTCGTACAGGTGCGTGAACAGACCCGACATGTTGTTGAACTCGGGGTCGGCGTAGTCGACGACGAAGCGCCGGTACTCCTGGCTCACGTCGAACGCGTAGCGGAAGATCGGTCCGATCAGCGCCGGGAAGCGGTAGAGCCACTGCAGCGTGAACTGGAACTCGTAGGTCGGCCAGTCGTAGTTCTCGAGCAGGCCCGAGCCGTTGTTGAGCGCCGTGTAGTAGTAGGTGATGAGGCGGCGGCGGATGAACGCCCAGAAATCGTCCTCGACGAACTGGTAGTAGCCCCGCCACGACCGGAAGTACTCGCCGACCGCGAACAGCACGACCAGCCCGACGACGCCGAGCAGCGGACCGAAGCGGCGCAGCAGCCGCATGAACCACAGGCGCGAGTCGGCGCGGTAGCAGAAGAACATCACCGCGATCGGCACCACCAGCTCGATCAGCGCGAGCCGCTCCGACCACAGCTTCACCCGCAGCGCCCCCCACAGCAGGATGATCGCGAAGTACCAGTGATAGCGGACCGACGTGAACGGCTTGCGCAGCGCCCACATCCGGTCGAGATAGAGCACGGTGTACGCGATGCCGCACTGCGTGAGCGTGGTGACGCCGCCGATGGTCTGGTTGTCCTGCCGCGACACGCCGTAGGCCGCCTGCCCGAACAGCGCGCCCACGAACTCGGCCGGATTCGACAGCACGCCGCGGAACCAGATCAGGTAGGCCCCGATGGTCGCGAGCGCGATCGCGTCCATGACCCAGTTCGACACCCACGGCTCGCGGGTCGCGCGCGCGTCGTCGGGCTCGGGCTGCAGGTAGGTGCCGAACAGGGCGCCGACCAGCACCGTGGTCAGGAACAGCAGCCCCATGCCGAAGTACTTCCAGTCGAAGAACACCCGCGCCTTCAGCTGCAGCGACTCGGTGCCGAGCAGTTCGGGCACGAGGAACACGAAGAAGTACACGGGGATCATGAACGCCCCGACCATCGCGACCGGGCTCATCCACCACGCGTGACGTACCTCGTGCACCGCGGCCCCGGTGCGTGACCGCACCGCCGTCTCGGTCGACGCCGGGGGCAGGCGACCGGCGCCGCGCACGG
>JALORJ010000004.1 GCA_025459035.1 Burkholderiales bacterium | reverse complement strand
TTGGCCCGGGCGGGGCCCCTGCCCGGCGGCGAAGGCGCGGTGCTGCTCGTCTGCCGCGACGTGACCGACGTACGCCGGCTCGAGACCGTGCGGCGCGACTTCGTCGCCAACGTGTCGCACGAGCTGCGCACGCCGCTCACGGTGCTGATGGGCTTCCTCGAGACGCTGGCCGACATGACGCGGCCCGACCCCGAGATGACGCAGCGTTCGCTGCAGCTGATGACGCAGCAGACCGTGCGGATGAGCCGGCTGGTCGAGGACCTGCTCACGCTGTCGCGGCTCGAGAGCACGCATGCGCCGTTCAAGGAAGAGGCGGTGCCGGTGCCGGAGCTCGTGCACCACCTGCACCAGGACGCGCTGGCCCTGTCGAACGGGCGCCACACCTTCCATGTGGTCATCGCAACGCACGACGCACTGCACGGCAGTACCGACGAGCTGCGCAGCGCACTGGGCAATCTGGTGAGCAACGCGATCCGCTACACGCCGAGCGGTGGATCGATCACGCTCGAATGGGCGCTGCGCGACGGACAACCCGCGTTCAGCGTGACCGACACCGGCATCGGCATCGAGCCGCAGCACATCGATCGCCTGACCGAGCGCTTCTACCGGGTCGATCGCAGTCGCTCGCGCGAGACCGGCGGCACCGGCCTCGGGCTGGCGATCGTCAAGCACGTGCTGTCACGCCATCAGGCGCATCTCGAGGTCGAGAGCGAGCCGGGCCGCGGCAGCACGTTTCGCGCGGTGTTCCCGGCGCAGCGCCGCCTCGCGGCTGCGCCTCTCGCCCACGACGCGAACGCCGACGCCGGGCAGGCGCGTACCGTGGGTCAGGCCGCTGCCTGAGCCGGCGTGTGCCGACGCCCGCGTTCGATCAGCGCGACGACCGACAGCATCACGGGCACTTCGACCAGCACGCCGACCACGGTGGCCAGCGCCGCACCGGAGTCGATGCCGTAGAGGCTCACCGCGGCGGCCACCGCAAGCTCGAAGAAGTTGCTCGCCGCGATCAGGGCGCACGGGCCGAGCACCTGCGGCGCGACCCCGGCGCGGCGACCGAGCCACCATGCGAGCCCCGCGTTGAACCACACCTGCAGCGAGATCGGCACCGCGAGCAGCACGACGACCCCCGGCTGCGCGACCAGCGCCTCCCCCTGGAAGAGAAACAGGAGGACGAGCATGCCGAGCAGCGCCCCGGTCGACCACGGCTCCACCCTGGCGAGCATGCGGTCGACGGCACCGTCACCCCCGGCGCGCAGCAGGCGCCCGCGCCATGCCTGCGCGACCCCCAGCGGCACGACGATGTAGAGACCGACCGACGCGAGCAGCGTGAACCAGGGCACCGGAACGGACGCGACGCCGAGCAGCAGCGCGACGATCGGCGCGAACGCGAACACCATGATCACGTCGTTGACCGCCACCTGCGTCAGCGTGAACCATGCGTCGCCGCGCACGAGCCGGCTCCACACGAACACCATCGCGGTGCACGGCGCCGCGGCCAGCAGCACGAGACCGGCCAGATAGCTGTCGTGGCGGTCGGCGGGCAGCCACGGCGCGAACACGTGACGCACGAACAGCGTGCCGAGCAGCGCCATCGAGAAGGGCTTCACGGCCCAGTTCACGAACAGCGTGATGCCGATCCCGCGCCAGTGCTGCCGCACCTGTCCCACGGCACCGAAGTCGATGCGCAGCAGCATCGGCACCACCATCACCCAGATCAGCAGTCCGACCGGAACGTTGACCTGCGCGATCTGCAACGCACCCAGTGTCTGCGCGAGGCCGGGGGCGAGCTGTGACAGCACGACGCCCGCGGTCATGCAGGACAGCACCCAGACGGACAGCCAGCGTTCGAAACGACGCATCGGCGCGACCGGTGCAGCACCCGGCGCGTCGGTCACGCGCGCTCGCGTGCCGGAGTGCAGCAGGCGCTCGCGACGGCGGACGGCGAAGCCGCTGACGCCGCGCGCTGCGGCACCTCCGCTGGCGTCGCACCAGCACCCGGCCCGCAGCACCCGCTCTTCGCGGGCTCGACCTCGCGCGACGGCGCCGTGGTGGCGCCGAACACGGGGATGTCGCCCAACGTGTGGAATGTCTCCCAGGCGATGCCCTGGGGATCGGTCACCCAGTACTTGTCGGAGCGCGCGTAGCAGCACGCGGCGTCGGCCTGGTCGAGCGCAGCGATCTCGGCCGCATCGACGCGACTGCGCAGCACGTCGAGCTCCGCTTCGGAGTCGACCTGCAGGCCGAGGTGATCGACACCCGACGGCGCGCCACGCGACGAGATCGCGAAGTTGATCCTCGGGTCGTCGAGCATCCACTTCGCGTAGTCGGGGTGCGTGACGCTCGGCGCGCGGCCGAACACACTCGAATAGAAGCGGATGTTCGCGGCAAGGTCGTCGACGGCGACGTGGACGTGGAAGCGGTTCATCGTTCGTTCTCCAGAGGGGCGCACGCGGCGGCTGGTGACTGGCCGGGGCCGCACGGGTTGCCCCCGCAGCAGTTGTCGGTGAGGAAGCTCACGAGCGCGTTCATCGCCGCGTAGTTCGCCGCGTAGATGACGAAGCGACCCTGCGGGCGGCTCTGCACGAGGCCGGCCACCGCGAGTGCCGACAGATGAAAGGACAGCGTGGCGGGCGCGACACCGAGCGCCGTCGCCAGCGCGCCGGCAGCGAGCCCTTCCGGTCCCGCCTGCACCAGCTGGCGGTACGCCGCCAGGCGCGTCTCCTGGGCCAGTGCGCCGAGGCCCGCCACGACCTGCGCGGACGAGAGCGCCAGCGCCTTCGCCGACCGTCTCCGTGGCGCAACGCGCGCGGCGCTCACGACGCCGCCTCGCGCCCGATCGCGTCGATGCGCTGCTGCAGCGAGAGCCGGTCGAGCCGCTCGATCGGCAGGCTGGTGAAGATGCGGATGCGATGCGACAGCTGCGTCCACGCACCGAGGAACGCGCGGCGCCGCACGTCGAGGTCGCCCTCGACGGCCGCCGGATCCGGCACCCCCCAGTGCGCGCTCATCGGCTGACCGGGCCACACCGGGCACATCTCGGCCGCAGCGCTGTCGCAGACGGTGAAGACGAAATCGAGCGGTGGCGCGTCGGCCTCGGCGAACTCGTCCCAGCTCTTGGAGCGCAGTCCGTCGGTCGACACACGCTGCCGCTCGAGCAGTTCCAGTGCGAGCGGATGCACGCTGCCCTTCGGATGGCTGCCAGCGCTGAACGCCCGGAATCGCTCGCCCCCGGAGATCGCGAGGAAGCGCTCGGCGAGGATGCTGCGCGCGCTGTTCCCGGTGCAGAGGAACAGCACGTGGAGAGGCCGCTTCATGGCCTCACCCCGCCAGGCAGGGGACCCGCCGGCACGGACATCTGCCTCGGCGTCAGCGCCTTGCGCAGAAGCACCGCCGACGCCGGGCAGAGGCTCGCGAACTGGCGTGTCTCGACCACGGCCGGTGGCGCGGCGGCGCGGTCGACAGGCACGTATCCCAACCGTTCGAAGAACGGCGCGGCGCTCGACGTGAGCAGATGGATGTCGACAGCGCCACCGGCGATCGCCTCGTCTTCCGCGAACGCGACCAGACCGCGCGCCACCCCGCGCTCGCGCGCGCCGGGTGCCACCGCGAGCGATCGGAGCAGGACCCCGGCGTCCAGCCACTGCAGGCCGACGACGCCGTCGAGCGTGCGGCCGCTGCGCGTGGCGAACAGGCGAACGCCCGGATCGTCGAGATCGTCGATCGGGAGCCCGCAGGCGGCCAGCAGCGATCGCGCCTCGTCGTGCGCACCTGCCGCGGGCACCGGGGTCACCCGCGCATGCGGCGTCGCCGCGCCGGGCGCGGCCGCACGCCGGTCTTCACGGATGCACACGAGTCATGGCCCCTTTCGACATTTCCACAATCATCGAAGCGTGAGCGCGCGCGTGTCAAGGCGCGCGGCGGCGCGGGCGGATCGCGCACGGCCGCATCACCGATCGCCCGGACCGAGCAGTTCCGCGAGGCGCAAGCGCATGTCGCGGGCAAGTCCGGGCAGTGGTGGACGCGCGGACTCGCGCATCCGCGGCCCCCACACCGCGTTGGGAAAGTGCGGGTCGTCGCGCCAGCGGGCGATCACGTGCCAGTGCAGATGCGGCACGACGTTGCCGAAGCTCGCAAGGTTGACCTTGTCGGGCCGCACGCAGTCGCGCAGGGCGGACTCGGTCGCCCACACCGCTGCCATCACGTGCTCGCGATCCGCGACGTCGAGGTCGGTCATCTCGGCCACGTGCGCCTGCCACACCACGCGCAGGAACGCCGGATGGTCGACGTCGGCGATGGCGATCACGCGCAGCCGATCATCGCGCCAGAGGACCTCGCCGCCGTCGGCGGCGCACAGCGGGCATGCGGACACGATCGCGCTGCCCGCGGGAGTCAGCGGTGCGCCGTCGGCGCTTCGCTGCCGCTCGCCTTGCCGTCGATCCCCGCGCTTCGCGCGGGGCCCCTCGCCGGGTGGCTCACAGCAGCGCCTCCATCACCTCTCCGGTTCGCCACCTCCGCGCTGTCGGCGCTTTGCTGCCGCTCGCCTTGCCGTCGATCCCCACGCTTCGCGCGGGGCCCCTCGCCGGGTGGCTCACAGCAGCACGCGCTCGATCCCGCCGGCGTTTGCGCGCTGGACGTAGCCGTCGAGCCAGTTCTCGCCCAGCACGTGCCGGGCGATCTCGACGACGATGTAGTCGGCGTCGATGGTCACGTCGTCGCGGTAGCGCGACAGGCCCTGCAGGCACGACGGGCACGACGTGAGCACCTTGACCGGGCCGTCGAAGCCGTCGGCGCGTGCGGCGCTCGTGCCCTTGCGCAGTTCTTCTTCCTTGCGGAAGCGCACCTGGGTGGAGATGTCGGGGCGCGTGACCGCCAGGGTTCCGGACTCGCCGCAGCAGCGGTCGTTCGCGGCGACCGCGGTGCCCATCAGCTGGTTGACGACCTTCATCGGCTGATGGGTCTTCATCGGCGAATGGCAGGGGTCGTGATAGAGGTAGCGCGTGCCCGTGATGCCTTCGAGCGCCACGCCCTTCTCCATCAGGTACTCGTGGATGTCGAGAATGCGGCAGCCGGGGAAGATGCGGTCGAACTCGTAGCCGGCGAGCTGATCCATGCACGTCCCGCACGACACCACCACGGTGCGGATGTCGAGGTAGTTGAGGGTGTTGGCGACGCGGTGGAACAGCACCCGGTTCTCGGTCGAGATCTTCTGGCCCTTCTCCGCCTCGCCGGCTGCGCGCTGCGGATAGCCGCAGCACAGGTAGCCCGGCGGCAGCACGGTGGTGGCGCCCACGTGCCACAGCATCGCCTGCGTCGCGAGCCCGACCTGGCTGAACAGGCGCTCGGACCCGCAGCCGGGGAAGTAGAAGACCGCTTCGCTGTCCTCGGCCGCCAGGCGCGGATCGCGGATGACCGGGACGATGTCGCGGTCCTCGATGTCGAGCAGCGCGCGCGCGGTCCGGCGCGGGACCGACTTCGGCATCGGCTTGTTGAGGAAGTGGATCACCTGCGCCTTGATCGGGGCGCGTCCGAGCGTCGCCGGCGGCTGCGTCACCTGTGGCTGCACCAGCCCGAGGCGCTTGGCGACCGTGTGCGCGGCCCGCTGCACCCGATAGCCGACGTCGACCATCGCGGTGCGCGCGAGCTTGATCGTCGCCGGGTCGGTCGCGTTCAGGAAGAACATCGCGGTGGCGGTACCCACGTTCAGCTTCTTGCGGCCCTGCGTGCGCAGCAGGTCTCGCATCGCCATCGACACGTCGCCGAAGTCGATGTCGACGGGGCACGGGTTCGCGCACTTGTGGCACACGGTGCAGTGGTCGGCCACGTCGCCGAACTCGTCGAAGTGCGCGAGCGACACCCCGCGGCGCGTCTGCTCCTCGTACAGGAACGCCTCGATGAGCAGGGACGTGGCGAGGATCTTGTTGCGTGGCGACCAGAACAGGTTCGCGCGCGGCACGTGCGTCGCGCACACCGGCTTGCACTTGCCGCACCGCAGGCAGTCCTTGATCGAGTCGGCGATGGCGCCGACCTCGCTGCGCTCGAGGATCAGGCTCTCGGCGCCCAGCAGGCCGAACGACGGCGTGTACGCGTTGACGAGGTTCCCGCCCGGCAGCAGCTTGCCCGCGTTGAAGCGACCGTCCGGATCGACCTTCGCCTTGTACGCGCGGAACGCCTCGATCTCGCCGGGCTCGAGGAAGTCGAGCTTGGTGATGCCGATGCCGTGCTCGCCGGAGATCACCCCGCCCAGCGACTTCGCGAGCCGCATGATGCGGGCGACCGCCGCGTTGGCCTCCTGCAGCATCGCGTAGTCGTCGGAGTTGACCGGCAGGTTGGTGTGCACGTTGCCGTCTCCGGCATGCATGTGCAGCGCCACGAACACGCGGCTCTTGAGCACCCGCCGGTGCGTCGCGTCGATCTCGGCACGCACCGCGTCGAACGCACGGCCGTCGAACAACTGCATCAGGGGTTCGCGCACTTCGGTCTTCCACGACACCCGCAGGCGCCAGTCCTGCAGCACGCGAAACACCGTGTCGTCGGCCGTCGCCACCGGCGCGGCGGTGCCGGGGGATGCGATCCCCACCGGCGGCACGTAGGTCGCGGCCGGCGCATCGAGGTGCTCGACCAGCCAGTGCCAGCGCGCACGCGCGTCGCGACACACGGCGGCCGCCTGCTCGTGGCGCTCTCCGAGCACCTCCGCCGCGGGCACCGACTCCCCCTCGAGCTGCAGCGGCAGCGGGCCGACGAACATCGCCTCGAGCGCGTCGAGCAGCCGGATCTTGTTGCGGATCGACAGTTCGATGTTGATGCGCTCGATGCCGTCGGAGTAGTCGCCGAGCCGGTCGAGCGGGATGACGACGTCCTCGTTGATCTTGAACGCGTTGGTGTGGCGCGCGATGGCAGCGGTGCGTGCGCGGTCGAGCCAGAACTTGCGACGCGTCTCGGGCGTCACGGCGACGAAGCCCTCGGCCCCGCGCAGGTTCGCGATCCGGACCACCTGCGAAGCGGCCTCGCCGGCGGCGCGCTCGTCGTCGGCCGCGATGTCCGCGATCAGCACCATCTTCGGACGCACACCGCGTCGGGACTTGGTCGCGTAGCCGACGGCACGCACGTAGCGCTCGTCGAGATGCTCGAGGCCCGCCAGCACCGCGCCGCCGGGCTGCGTGTCCATCCAGCGCTTGATCTCGACGATCGACGGCACCGCGTCGCGAACCTGACCGAAGAACTCGAGACACACGGTGCGCACGTGCGACGGCATGCGGTGCAGCACGAACGTCGCCCGCGTGATCAGGCCGTCGCAACCTTCCTTCTGCACGCCGGGCAGACCGGCGAGGAACTTGTCGGTGACGTCCTTGCCCAGACCGGCCTTGCGAAAGCGCGCGCCGGGAATCTCGAGGATCTCCGGCGTGCCGTCCAGGGTGCGCCCGTCGCCGCGGTAGCGCCGGATCTCGAAGCGCGCGACGTCGACATCGTGGATCTTGCCGAGGTGATGATCGAGCCGCACGACCTGCATGCGATGCCCGGTCGGGTCGACCATGTCCCACGACAGCAGATTGTCGAGTGCCGTACCCCACAGCACGGCCTTCTTGCCGCCGGCGTTCATCGCGACGTTGCCGCCGATGCACGACGCGTCGGCCGATGTCGGGTCGACCGCGAACACCAGCCCGGCCGCCTCGGCCGCCTCCATCACGCGTCGCGTGACGACGCCGGCACCACAGTGGATGACCGGTGCTTCGCCCGTGCCGCCGGGCAGCGCGACGCGTTCGACCGCCGACAGCGTGTCGAGCTTCTCGGTGTTGATGACCGCCGCGTGCTTCACGAGCGGCACGGCGCCGCCGGTGTAGCCGGTGCCGCCACCGCGCGGAATGATGGTGAGCCCGAGCTCGATCAGCGCCCGCACCATCGGCGCGACTTCGTCCTCGGTGTCGGGCGTCAGCACGACGAACGGCATCTCGACGCGCCAGTCGGTCGCGTCGGTGACGTGGGACACGCGCGCGAGACCGTCGAACTGGATGTTGTCGCGCCGCGTGACGCGCGCGAGCCGACGCACGACCTTGCGACGCAGTGCGGCGACGGTGTCGAACTCGCGCTCGAAGGCGTCGACGGCCGAGCGCGTCGCCTCGATCAGTTCCGAGACGCGTGCATCGTCGTTCGTGCGGCGCTTCTCGATCTCGCGCAGGCGATGGCGCAAGGCCTCGACCAGCAACCCGCGACGACGCGCGTCGCGCAGCAGATCGTCCTCGAGGTACGGGTTGCGCTGCACGACCCAGATGTCGCCCAGCACTTCGTAGAGCATCCTCGCCGACCGCCCGGTCCGGCGCTCCGCGCGCAGCGCGTCGAGCAGTTGCCAGCGGCGCTCTCCGAGCAGCCGGACGACGATCTCGCGGTCCGAGAACGAGGTGTAGTTGTACGGGATCTCGCGCAGTCGAGGCGCGGTATCGGACGCGAGGTCGAGAAGGTTCATGCGGCCGCGGACAGAGGGGCTCCGGAACCTCAGTCTAGACGTGTGTCGCAGCGCGGCGAAACACGCCGATCGGATGCCGACCCTTGCCTCGACAGGGTTTCGGTTGCTGCGCTGCAAGCTGCAGCGTCATGCCGGGTCACGGCGGATCACTGACCGAGCAGCGTGCCGAACACCTTGGTGACGAGCTTGCGACCCGCGTCGGCCGGGTTGGCCCGGATCGCCTTCTCCTCGACCGCGAGCGTGCGGAACAACCCGTCGAGCGCCTGCTCGGTCACGTAGCGATCGAGATCGGCGTCCTGCTCGCGCACGAGCCCGAACTGCACGCCCTTGGCGGCGAAGCGGTTCCAGTAGTCCGCGAGGCGCAGCCGCTTCGTCTCGCGCGCGACGATCGGCAGGAAGCGCCGCACCAGCTCGGTCTCGGTCTGGCTGCGGAAGAACTGCGTCGCCGCGTCGTCCGGCCCGGTGAGGATGCGTTTCGCGTCGTCGATCGTGAGCTTGCGCACGGTGTCGACGAGCAGCTTCCGAGCCTCCGGCACCGCTTGCTCGGCCGCGCGGTTCATCGTCGTCACGAGCTCGTCGGCCTGCTTGCCCAGGCCGAACTTGCGCATCGCGCTCTCCGCCCGCTGCAGCGACTCGGGCATCGCGATCCGCACCGCCGCGTTGCCGAGATAGCCGTCGAGCTGTCCCAGCTGCGTGACCGCGTTGACCGCGCCCAGCTCCAGCGCCTGGCGCAGCGCGGTCGCGACTTCGCGATCGCGCAGCTGCTCGACCGAGAGCGCGAAGGCCATGCCCGGCACGGTGATGCCGACCAGACCCAGGGTGGCGGCGGACAGCAGGCGACGGCGAACGGGATCGGTCATCGGATGCGACGAGAGCGCGGGCCGGGCGATGGTGCGCGTCGGATCCGGAGCTGTCGACGCGGTGTTCGCGCCACCGATCGGCGCCACAAAAAAAGATGGGCGACCAGGGTCGCCCGAAGTTCGCGTTTGCCAGGGAGAAACGCTACTACCACCGCACGCTTCGCCAGACCCGCTGGGGGTCGGGCGCCGCGCCCGGATCACGCATCGATGACCCCGCGGTCACCCGGCGCAGCGCCTCGCGCGTCGGGAACTTCGGACATCGACTGATGGGCGGAGTCTGTCGATGTTCGTGCATCGACGGAAATGATTTATTCGGATGTTTCACATAGACTCTGCACTATGCAAAAGCCCCGTACCCGTTCCGCCATGCACGTCACATGGCGCCAGCTGAAGGTGTTCGAGACCGTGGCGCGGCTGGGCAGCTTCACGCGCGCGGCCGAAGAGCTGTTTCTCGCGCAGCCCACCGTGTCGATGCAGGTGAAGCAGCTCGCGGAGGCCGTCGACCAGCCGCTGTTCGAGCAGACCGGTCGGCGCATCCAGCTGACCGAGGTCGGCGACGCCCTGTACGCCACCTGCCGCGAGATGTTCGACACCTGGGCGCGCTTCGAGATGACCGCGGCGGACCTCAAGGGGCTCAAGCGCGGGCGCTTGCGGCTCGCCTGCGTGACGACGGCGAAGTACTTCGTGCCGCGGCTGCTGGGGCCGTTCTGCGATCGCTATCCCGGCATCGACGTGAGGCTCGAGGTCGCGAACCGCGATGCCGTCGTCGAGCGGCTCGCCCGCAACGAGGACGACCTCTACATCATGGGCACGCCACCGCAGCACTTCGACATCGCGCTACATCCCTTCCTCGAGAACGCGCTGGTCGTCATCGCGCCGGCGGGTCATCCGCTGGCGGGCGAGAAACGCATCCCGCTCGCGCGCATCGCCGAGGAGAAGCTGCTGCTGCGAGAGCGCGGCTCGGGCACGAGGATGGCGGCCGAGCGCCATTTCCGTGACCACGGATTCGTGCTGAAACCGCGCATGGAGCTCGCGACCAACGAGGCCATCAAGCACGCCGTCGCGGGCGGGCTCGGCATCAGCGTGCTGTCGCAGCTCGCCCTCACGCTCGAGCCGATGCAAGGCCAGCTCGCGATCCTCGACGTCGAGGGCTTCCCGCTGAAGCGCCACTGGTACGTGGTGCACCCGGGCAAGCGCGATCTGTCGGTCGTCGCGCAGACCTTCTTCGACTACCTGCGCGACGAGGCCGGTGCGTTGCTGCCGCCTGATACGCGGGCGGCACTGCTCTCCCCGGGAGAGGCGCACGACGCCCGCGTGCGCTGAATCTCGGCCGCGGATCGTCGGCCGTGGCCGGACGGCGACGTCCGACCACGGCGTGCACAGCGGCCGCGAAGGTCAGTCGTCGTCGCCGCCGATGCGGTAGATCTCGACCTCGGCGCGTTCGTCCTCGGTCCCGATCACGGTGCCCGTCGCCGCGTCGACCATCACTTCCATCGGGCGCCCGCCGGCCTGCGTGATCGTGAACTCGTACCACGCGCGACCGTCGGGCGACACCTCGTACTCGACCTCGATCGGGCGTCCGGGGACCTTCGCGAGGGCCGCCTTCAGCGCCTGCGCGGCCGTGACGCGCGCGACGGCGGTGAACGCAGGATCGTCGGGCTTCACGTCGCGCTCGACCTTCTCGACCTTGCCGGTGTTCGCGTTGCATTCGGCCTCCCAGCGGTGGCCGTCGAGCAAGGTGCGGATCTCGAACTCGTAGTACGGAACGCCACCCTCGATCTCCATCTCGACCGACAGCACGGTCGCCGGGTACGCCGCGAGGACCGCGCCCATGCACTGCTCCATCGAGTAGGCAGTCTTCGGGATGTCGAGCGATTGGGCCGACGCGGACACGGCGGTGACGGCGACCGCGCCGATCGCGGCGCGCGCAAGGGAAACCGGGACTCGGAACATCGACAGACCTCCTTCAACGGGGGATGGAGGGGCTGCGACGCACCGCACCGCCGAAGGTTCCGTCAGGGCGACGCGTCGAGCCGGGTGACCAGAGCGCCCATCGAGCGCGCGGACAGCACCAGCGCGAGACGCATCGTCGCGCGCGTCGCGCCGACGACCAGCCGTCGCAGCACCCGGTCGTCGAAGGTCTCGAAGTCGATCTCGGTCAGGACCACGCACGGCGCCGATCGCCCCTTGAAGCGGTAGAGCGTGTCGCACATCAGTTCGCCGTCGTCGTACTGCGGGCTGCCCAGCAGGTCGTAGCTGCCGGTGAACCGGCGCAGGCGATGCGGTCCGAGCTGCGTGAGCGGCGTGAACAGCGAGCGGTCGCGCCCGTGCCACGTGATCACCGCGATCTGCGACAGCGTGAATCCGCTCGCGAGCCAGCCCGTGATCGTGCGGCGCGTGGCGTCGAACATCTCCTCCGGCGTCTCCCAGCGGACCAGCGGCACCTCGTCGTCGCCGAGCGGACTGCCCGAGCGCACGTGGCGCAACCCGGCATCGATCTCGGCCAGCAACCCGACCACCGACGGCGGGCTGCGCCAGTTGACGTCGGCGTGCAGCGTGGTCCAGCTATCGAACGCACAGGGCGTGCGGTCGTAGATGTTCTGCATCGGGTCCTCGAGCCACCACACGCGCGCCTGCGGGCCGACGCGCCGCAGCAGCGCATCGCGCCATGCGGGCTCGAAGTCCTGGCCCTCGTCGACGATCAGTTCGTCGACGCGGTCCGCGTCGGTCGGGGTGCCCTGCGCGAACGCCGCCTCGAGGCGCGCGAACGCGTCGGCGTCGCCGAAGTCGACGACGGCGCCGCTCGCCTGTGCGGCCAGCTGGCAGACCTGGTGGTAGGTCCGCGCCTCGGCACCGACCAGCCGTTCGGTCGCGATCCACTGCGCCATCAGGTCGGCGAGCGGGCGGTTGAAGCAGACGTACAGCGCCCGCCGCCCGGCGCCGGCGGCGTCTCGCATCAGCGCGAGCGCGAGTTGCGTCTTGCCCGACCCGGCGGTGCCGACGACGCGCACGCGATGAGGCGTGCACTCGATGCGCCGCGCCCATTCCGCGAGTCCGCCCGACAGCCGGGTGTACAGCGCCTCGGCCCGCGTGACCTGCGCCCCGACGTGCGGCACCAGTGCGATCTCGCCGCGCAGGAACGCATGGATGCGCTCCAGCGGCGGGGCCTCCGGTACCGGCTCGTCGAGCGGCAGGGCGCTGCGGATCACGGCCTCGAGTTCGCCATCGCGGCTGGCGTCGACGATGCGCTCGCGCTCGATGTCGGCGACGCTCGGCTGGCGCAGGCGGTGATCCGGGCAGTAGAGCAGCGTCTCGAGCCGAAGCTTGCCGGCACCGCTCTGTGCGAAGCGCGCCTGCAGCGCGTCGGCATTGCGGGCGATCTGCGCGCGCACCGACTTGCGCCGGTCGCCGTACTTCTTGTGCAGGCCGTCGGGCGCTTCCTCGAGGAACCCGCTCTTCTGCTCGATCAGCAGCACCCGGCCCGACGGCGCGACCACGACGAAGTCGATCTCGCCGAACGCGGTCTGGCGTGCCTCGAGCCGGGTCCAGTGGACTCCGTGATAGACCCAGTAGTCGTCGGGCAGGTGCTGCGCGAGGCGCTCGAGGGTCTCGATCTCGCGACGCAGCGCCGTGTCGTAGGTGCGGACCTCGCGCCAGCCCTCGGGGATCACACGGGCCATCGGCAGGGCGCAACGGCGCGGGCAGCGGTGTCGGGCGAAGGCATCGGCCGGGGCGTTCCGCGAAGAGGCAGGAACCGGTGGCGCGCTCGGCGGGATTCGAACCCACGACCCTCGGCTTCGGAGGCCGATACTCTATCCAGCTGAGCTACGAGCGCGTCGTGCCGCCGAGTATGCCAGCGGCCCCGCGCCGCGCGGCTTTTCCGCAGCGCAGCGTGCCTCCTATACTCGCCGGCTCCCCAGATTTCCGAGGCCTTCATGGCGAAGTCCAACGCTCCCGCGCCCGCCGCGGCGCCCGCCGAGTCGCACGGCTCGCTCATCAGCAATCCGTCGCAGCTCGCGTGGGCCGTGCTGTTCGCGTTCCTCGTGCCGATCGCGATCATCGTCGGCCTCACGCAGTACGTGACCGGCGGCCTCGAAGTCGATGCCGCGAAGGACGGCATCACCGACGCCGCCGTGCAGAAGCGCATCGAACCCGTCGGCCGCATCGTGCTGGGCGAAGCTCCGCCGCCGGTGCAGCCCGCCGCGCCGGTCGCCGCGAAGGCCGAAGGTCCGGCCGATGGCGCCACCGTGTACGCGGGTGGCTGCAGCGCGTGCCACGCCGCCGGCGTCGCCGGGGCGCCGAAGGCCGGCGACAAGGGGGCGTGGGCGCCGCGCATCGCGCAGGGCAAGGCGACGCTCTACGAACATGCGATCAAGGGCATCCGCGGCATGCCCGCCAAGGGCGGCAACGCGGCGCTGTCGGACGACGAGGTCAAGGCCGCGGTCGATCACCTGGTCGGCCTCGCGAAGTAGTCCGGACGGATCATCCCGACCCAAAGGCGCAGCGATGCGCCTTTGTCGTTTCTGCCCCCCGACATGACCACCTGGGTCGTCGGCGACCTGCAGGGTTGCCTCGAACCGCTGCAGCGCCTGCTGGAGCAGGCGCGCTTCGATCCCGCCCGCGATCGACTGTGGCTGACCGGCGACCTGGTCAACCGCGGCCCGGCATCGGCCGCGTGCGTGCGCTTCGTGCGCAGCCTCGGCGACCGCGCCGTGACGGTGCTCGGCAACCATGACCTGCACCTGCTCGCGATCGCTGCCGGCCTCGCGAAGCCGCACCGCGACGACACCACCCACGACCTGCTGAACGCGCCGGATCGCGACGCGCTGCTGGACTGGTTGCGGCATCGACCGCTGCTGCATGTCGAAGCGGGTGCGGTGCTCGTCCACGCCGGGCTGCTGCCGCAATGGACGGTGACGCAGGCCGCCACGCTCGCGCGCGAGGTCGAGGCCGCACTGCAGGGCCCCGACCCGGTGCGGTTCCTCGAGCGCATGTACGGCAATCATCCGGCGCGCTGGGACGACGGCCTGCGCGGCGCGGACCGCCTGCGCGTGGTCGTCAACGCGTTCACGCGACTGCGGCTGATGACGCCGGACGGCGGGATGGACTTCGCGCACAAGGGGGAACTCGACGATGCCCCGCCGGGCCTCGTGCCGTGGTTCGACGCGCCGGACCGGCGCTGGACCTCGCACACGATCCTGTTCGGGCACTGGTCGGCGCTGAACTACCGCGCCGGTCCCGGCTGGGTGTCGCTGGACAGCGGCTGCGTGTGGGGTCGCAGCCTCACCGCGACGAGCTGGCCGCAGCGTCAGGTTCTGGCCGTGCCTTGTCCGTGAGCGGCAGGCCCAGCGCGGTCGCGACGGCCGCCGCCGCCGCCTGCGCGAGTTCGCGCCGATGCCGCTCGGCCGCCGCGAGCGGTGCCAGAAAATGCACGTCGGCGTGGACCTCGCGCTCGGCCGTGAGCAGCTTCGCGGAGTCCCAGAGCGACCGGTCGCCGGCGTAGGCGGCCGCGTCGCTGCGCGCGCCGGAGGCATCGCGATAACGCAGCGCGACCGGCACCGCGTACCCGGACACTGCGACCACCGGCTGCAGCAGCGACGCGTGGAAGGCGCGTACTTCGGTGCCGTCGGTGGTGGTGCCTTCAGGAAACACCACCATCGGTTCGCCCCTGGCGAGCGCCGACGCGAGCGACGCGTTGACCCGCGCCGTGTCGGCCCGGCGCGTGCGCTGCACGAACACCGTGCCCTGACACGCGACGAGCCAGCCCAGCACCGGCCAGTCGCGGATGTCCGACTTGGCCACGAACCGGCACTCGACCGACGCGCGCACGACGAACACGTCGAGCCACGAGACGTGATTCGACAGCAGCAGCGCCGGCGCACCCGACGGCAGCGCGTCGAGGTCTCCGTGGACCCGCACGCGCACCCGCACGATGCGCAGCAGACGCTTCGACCACCAGCGGAACCACGCCCGGCGCGCGCGCGCCGGCTGCAACGGAAACGACGCGCTCAGCGCGAGGCCGAGACCGACGTGGGCGGCAAGCTGCGAGAGACGGACGACCTGGCGCAGTCGCTCACGCGGCGAGCGGCTGCTCATGCCGCACGAAATGCCGGGCGTAGCGCTCGTTCAGACGCGCCATCGGCATCAGCATCAGCAGGTCGGCGGTGCCGAAGTCCGGATCCCAGGCCGGCGCGCCGCACACCCACGCACCGCAGCGCAGATAGCCCTTGATCAGCGGGGGCAGCGGTGCATCGGTGGGAGCGTGAAGGCGGTCGAGCGGCAGCGGACAACGCGGGAAGACCCGGTATTCGGCCGGGCTCAGGTGATCACGGGCGAGACGATCGTACAGACCGGCCGCCGCGTGACCGCCATCGGCCATGCCGATCGAGGCGCAGCCGATCAGGTACTCCCACGGCCCGCTCGCGATGAAGTCCGCCAGCCCGGCCCACAGCAGCGCGAGCGTCGCGCCACCGCGGTAGTCGGGATGCACGCACGACCGACCGATCTCGATCGTGCGATCGCGCAGCACGCCCAGACGTGTCAGATCGAACTCGGCGTCCGAGTAGAAGCCGCCCAGACGCGCGGCACGGTCGCCGGGGAGGATCCGGTACGTGCCGACGACTTCCTCGGTCGCCGCATCGCGCACCACCAGATGCTCGCAGTGCGCGTCGAAGGCATCGCGGTCGACCCCGAACTCGGGCGACGGCAGGCGCGCCCCGAGTTCGTCGGCGAACACGCGCCAGCGCAGCTTCTGCGCGTCGCGCACGTCCGAACCGCCGCGCGCGAGATGCACCACCAGTTGCGGACGCGCCGCACGGCGCGTCTGCGAGTCGGTACGCAGCATGCGCGCCCTCCTCCAGTCATGACGACGGCACGGATGGTTTGCCGCGGCGGTGACATCGAGGTGACGCCGTCTTGAAGTTTCGATGACGCGCCGGCGTGGTCCGGACCGCGCGCGTCGGACGCCGACCTACCAGGGGGCGTGGCCGAACGCCTCGCGGTAGCGGGTCGCGATCTCGTCGCGCGAGAAGCGGTGGTTCTGCGCGCCGCGATGCGCGATCTTGATCGCGCCGATCAGCGACGCGAGGCGGCCGGTCACCGACCAGTCGAGCCCGTTGGCGATGCCGTACAGGAGACCGGCGCGGTAGGAGTCGCCGCAGCCGGTGGGATCGACGATCGCGGCGGCCTTCACCGACGGAATCTCGTGGCGCGTGCCGTCGACCCAGATCCACGAGCCGTCGCCGCCGCGCGTGACGATGAACGCCTTGACGCGCCTGGCGATCGCGTCGATCGACTCGCCGGTGCGCTCCTCGATCAGCTTCGCTTCGTAGTCGTTGGCGGCGACGTATGTCGCCTGGCCGATGAAGGTGCGCAGCGCGTCGCCGTCGAACATCGGCAGGCCCTGGCCCGGGTCGAACACGAACGGAATGCCGGCGGCGGCGAACTGCGCCGCGTGGTCGATCATTCCCTGACGGCCGTCGGGCGCGACGATCCCCAGCCGCACGTCGCCCGCGTCGGCCACGCGGTTCTCGTGCGCGAAGTTCATCGCGCCGGGATGGAACGCGGTGATCTGGTTGTCGTCGAGGTCGGTGGTGATGAAGGCCTGCGCGGTGAACTGGCCGTCGATCGTGCGCACGTGGGTGCGGCCGATGCCGAGGTTCGCGAAGCGCGTCGCGTAGTCGCCGAAGTCCTGGCCCACCGTCGCCATCACCACCGGGTCGGCGCCGAGCAGCTTCAGCGAGTAGGCGATGTTGGCCGCGGTGCCGCCGAACTCGCGGCGCATGTCGGGCACGAGGAAGGCGACGTTGAGGATGTGCAGCTGGTCGGGGAGGATGTGGTTCCGGAAGCGGTCGGGAAACACCATGATGGTGTCGTAGGCGACCGAGCCGCAGATCAGCGTGCGCATGGGGCAGGCGTCCTTTCGGGGAGCGGGTTGCGGGGAAGGGTCAGGCGGCCACGCGCGCGCCGAGACGCGCGAGCAGCTTCGCGTGCAGGCCGCCGAAGCCGCCGTTGCTCATCACGAGCACGTGGTCGCCGGGACGGGCGTCGTCGACGACGGCGCCGGCCATGACGTCGAGATCGTCGAAGGTGTGCGCACGGTCGCCGAGCGGCAGCAGGGCCTCGGCCGGGTTCCAGCCGAGGTCGCGGGCGTAGCAGAACACGCGATCGGCCTGCGCGAGGCTCGGCGCGAGCAGCGCCTTCATCGTGCCCTGCTTCATCGTGTTCGAGCGCGGCTCGAGCACCGCGAGGATGCGCGCGTCGCCCACCTTGCGGCGCAGGCCGTCGAGCGTCGTCGCGATCGCGGTCGGGTGGTGCGCGAAGTCGTCGTGGACGTGCACGCCGTCGACCACGCCGCGCAGCTCCATGCGCCGCCGCACGTTGCGAAACCGTGTCAGCGCGTCGATCGCGACCGCCGGCGGCACGCCGGCGTGCCGCGCGGCGGCGATCGCGGCGATCGCGTTGCTGCGGTTGTGCGCGCCGATGAGGCCCCAGCGCAGGCGCCCGAGCGCGCGACCGTCGAGCAGCACGTCGAAGGCGCCGTCGACGTCGGCGTCACCGGCCTGCCAGCCGGTCGCGTCGGTCGCACCGAACCGCTCGACCGGCGTCCAGCAACCCCGCGCGAGCACGCGCTCGAGACTTGCCTCGGCGCCGTTGACGATCAGCCTGCCGCTGCCGGGGACGGTGCGCACGAGGTGGTGGAACTGGGTCTCGATCGCCGCGAGGTCGGCAAAGATGTCGGCGTGGTCGAACTCGAGGTTGTTCAGCACCGCCGTGCGCGGTCGGTAGTGCACGAACTTCGAGCGCTTGTCGAAGAACGCGGTGTCGTACTCGTCGGCCTCGACCACGAAGAACGTCGTGGGTCCGAGGCGCGCCGAGACGCCGAAGTCGAGCGGCACGCCGCCGATCAGGAACCCGGGCTGCAGCCCTGCGGCCTCGAGGATCCACGCCAGCATCGACGCGGTGGTGGTCTTGCCGTGCGTGCCGGCGACGGCCAGCACCCAGCGATCGCGCAGCACGTGATCGGCCAGCCACTGCGGCCCGGAGGTGTAGGCGAGGCCGCGGTCGAGGATCGCCTCCATCAGCGGGTTGCCGCGCTTCACGACGTTGCCGACGATGTACAGATCGATCGCCGCGTCGATCTGCGCCGGGTCCCAGCCTTCGGTCAGCCCGATGCCCTGCGCCTCGAGCTGCGTGCTCATCGGCGGATAGACGTCGGCGTCGCATCCGGTCACCGTGTGGCCTGCCGCGCGCGCGACCAGCGCGAGCCCGCCCATGAACGTGCCGCAGATGCCGAGGATGTGGATCCTCATGCCCGGCGCGCGCCGACGTGGATCAGCGACCGCGCCGCGGCGAGCACGTCCGGCGCCCATTCCTGGACGAAGTGCCCGGCGGCGGCGATCGACACCGGCGGTGGGCAGCCGCGGATGTGGCGGCGCAGGGCCTCCATGACCGGCGGACCGAGCACCGGATCGCTCGCCCCCACCACCATCACGCTGTCGCCCGCCCATTCGCGCGACCACCAGTCGCGCGCGGCGCGCGACACCGCCGCGCCGTCGGCGTCCGGACGCTCCGGCACCAGCTGCGGGAAGCGGCGCACGCCGGCCTTGTGCGCGGCGTCGGGAAACGGCGCGTCGTACGCCGCGCTCTCGGCGGGCGACAGGTGCGGACACGCGCGCGCCATCAGCCGCCCGACGGCCAGGTCGGGTTGCGTGGCCGCCCATGCCCGCCACGCGACGAAGCCGTCCGACAGCGCGACGTCCCCGGTCGCGAGCGTCGTGTTCATCACCAGCAGCGCGGTGAAGCGATCCGGCATCGCGGGGGGCAGCGTCAGGCCGAGCAACCCGCCCCAGTCCTGGCAGACCAGGCAAACGTCGTGCAGGTCGAGGGCTGCAACGAACGCGAGCAAGGCGTCGCGATGCCGGGTGAACGTGTACCAGCGGTCGTCCACGGGCTTGTCGGACCGACCGAAGCCGAACAGGTCGGGCACCACGACGCGATGCCCCGCGGCCACGAGCGGATCGACGAACCCGCGATACAGCCAGCCCCACGTGGGCTGGCCGTGCAGGCACAGGAACGTGCGCTGTGCGCCGGCCGCGGCGTCACCGCCGACGTCCGTGTACGCCATGCGCAGCCCCTCGAACCCCGGCAGTGCGTCGAGCGTGCGCGGCGCGCCGTCGAAGCCCGGCAGGCCGGCGAACCGCTGCGCGGGGGTGCGCAGCACGTCGGCGCGCGGCGCGCTCATCGGCCGCCGCCGCGGACGCGCCCGCGCGCGCCCGTCGACGACCGCGGCCGTCGTCCGGGCGCGGTCACAGCGTCCTCGTCAGGTCGCCCAGCGTGAAGCCGACGAGCGGGGCGTCGATCCCGCGCGTGAGGGCCATGACCTTGAACAGCTCGCCCATCTCGGCCGGGCTCACCAGCTTCTGCGCCGGGGCGGTGGCGCGGGCGTAGCCCAGGCGGGTGTCGGCCATGTCCATCAACCGGTCGAGCAGGCCGCAGGCGACCAGGAAGCTCGCCTGCGTGGTGTAGCCCGCGAGGCGCAGGCCGACGTCGACCCCGGCTTCGGCGATGCCGGTGAAGTCGACATGCGCCGTGATGTCCTGCAGGCCCGGCAGGTGGAACGGATCGGCGTGCGCGTGGTGACGCCAGTGGCACATCAGCGTGCCGTGGCGGCGCTGCGGGTGGAAGAACTCGCGCCGGCCGAAGCCGTAGTCGACCAGCAGCAACAGGCCGCGCTCGAGACGCTCGCCGATCGACGCGACCAGCGCCTCGGCCTGCAGGCCGATCTCGCCGATGTAGTCGCCGCCGTCGAGCACCACGCCGCGCGACGCCGCCGCCTGTTCGAGACGCCGATCGACGATCGGCCGGTCTTCGAATCGGAACGGGCCGGCGGCACCGGTGCACGCGACGCCGCGCTCGAAGACCCCGTCGGCGGTCCAGTGCACGAGCTGCACCGGCAGCGCGTCGAGCACCTCGTTGGCCACGACCACGCCGTCGATCGCATCGGGCAGCACGTCGAGCCATTCGACGCGGTCGAGCAGATGCGGCACGCGCTGGACCAGCGTGGCCTGCTGGCGCGCCCGCAGTTCGCCGCTCACGTCGAGCATGCAGTAGCGCCCGGGCAGCGCGTGCAGCGCGTCGAGTTCGTGCAGTACATCGGCCGCGAGCACGCCGGTGCCGGGCCCCAGTTCGATCACGTCGGCGTCGGGCCGGTGCGCGATCACCTCGCCGATCTGCTGCGCGACGCAGCGCCCGAACAGCGGCGTGAGCCCGGGCGCGGTCACGAAATCGCCGCCGACGCCGAACTTGACTGCGCCGCCGCTGTAGTAGCCCAGCCCGGGCGTGTACAGCGCCATGTGCATGAAGGTGTCGAAACCGATCCAGCCCCCACCGGCGTCGATGGCGGCGCGGATGCGTTCGACGAGGGCGTCGCTGTGGGCACGGGCCTCGGCGCTCGGCGCGAGCGCGGCGGAAGGAATCTGCACGGACGCGATGCGTGGCGACACGAGGCCGCGGAAGGGGCTGGTTAGACTCGGCATTCAACCATCGGGGCCCCGGACGATGCAAAACCGAGTCGTGCTGATCACCGGCGGCGCTCGGCGCGTGGGCGCCGCGATCTGCCGGGCGCTGCACGCCGGCGGAGCGCAGTTGATGATCCACTACCGCAGTTCGGCCGACGAGGCGCGCGCACTGCAGGACGAACTGCACGCGGTACGGCCGGATTCCGTCGCGCTGATCCAGGCCGACCTGCTGAACCTCGCGCACCTGCCGAACCTGGTGCAAGAGACCGTGCAGCGCTTCGGCGGACTCGACGTGCTGGTCAACAACGCGTCGAGCTTCCATCCGACACCGATCGGCGAGATCACCGAGGCGCACTGGGACGACCTGATCGGCACCAACCTGCGCACGCCGCTGTTCCTGTCGCAGGCCGCGGCGCCGCACCTGCGCCGCGCCGAGGGCTGCATCGTCAACATCGTCGACATCCACGCCGAGCGGCCGATGGAGAACCATCTCGTCTACAACGCCGCCAAGGGCGGCCTCGCGACCCTCACGCGCTCGCTGGCGCGCGAACTCGGGCCCGAGGTACGCGTCAACGGCGTGTCGCCCGGCGCGGTCATGTGGCCCGAGGCGGGCGAGTGGTCCGACGAACTGGCCAAGCGCCGCATCGTCAACGCGACCATGCTCAAGCGCGTGGGCACACCCGAGGACATCGCCCGCACCGTGCGCTTCCTCGTCGAGGACGCGCCCTACATCACCGGCCAGATCGTCGCCGTCGACGGCGGCCGCAGCGCCTTTCTCTGACCTCTCCGGACCCCGCCTGCCGATGGACCCGCGCCGCCACGAATTCGAACGCAACAAGCGCGCGAAGCGCCTGCGCCGCCTGACCGGCGAGGCCATCGCGGACTACGCGATGATCGTTCCGGGCGATCGCGTCATGGTGTGCCTGTCGGGTGGCAAGGACAGCTACGGACTGCTCGACGTGCTGCTGTCGCTGCAGGCGCATGCGCCGCAGCCGTTCGAGGTGATCGCGATGCACCTCGACCAGGCGCACCCCGGCTACCCGGCGGACGTGCTGCCGCGCTGGCTCGAGTCGCGCGGGGTGCCGTTCCACATCGCGCGTCAGGACACGTACTCGACGGTCAAGCGTCTGGTGCCGGAAGGGCAGACGATGTGCTCGCTGTGCTCGCGGCTGCGACGCGGCGTGATCTACCGGGTGGCGTCCGAACTGGGCGCGACCAAGATCGCGCTCGGCCATCACCGCGAGGACATGCTCGAGACGCTGCTGCTCAACATGTTCTTCGGCGGGCGGTTGAAAGGCATGTCGCCGAAGCTCGTGTCCGACGAC
>JALORJ010000153.1 GCA_025459035.1 Burkholderiales bacterium | reverse complement strand
GACGAGCGTCTGCACGACGAAGCCCACGCCGCCCAGCGCGATCAGGAACACGAGCGCCAGGAAGTGCACGGCGCCCATCGCGGCCAGCGCGTCGGTCGACAGATGGCCGATGAACCACGTGTCGGTGAGGTTGAGCACCAGCTGCAGCGAGCTGTTGGCCATCAGCGGCAGCGCCAGCGCCGCGACCGCCCGCCGATCGACGCGGCGGCGGCCCTTCGCGTCGTGCCGCACCGCCGGCAGGCGCACGCCGGCGGGCACGGCCTCACTCAACGCGCACGCTCAGCGGCTGGTGGTCCGACGCGGTCGTGGTCGCGTCGACGTCGATGCCGACGACACGGTCGGCCAGGTCGGCCGTGACGAACACGAAATCCCACGTGCCGAGCGGCCAGCGCCGGTCGTGCAGCCCGACCGTCGGCGCGTGCGGCGCGGGGCCGTGGACCACGGTCCACGCGTCGCACCACGCCGGCACGTGCGCCGCGTCGAACGGCGCCAGCAGCGCGGCGCGCTCGGGCGCGTCGGGCGCGAAGTTGAAGTCGCCGCACAGCAGTGCACGCGCCGGTCGCGGCGTCACCTCGAACGGCTCGCCCGCGTCGCCGTCGGCGCGCGGCACGACGGCGTGCGCGCAGGCCTCGGCGTGCAGCGCGCGCAGTCGCTCGACCTGCGCGACGCGCTGCGCGCGCGAGCCGTACTCGAGATGCGTCGTGATCACGCGCAGCGGCGCGCCGTCGGGCGCGTCGATCACCGCTTCGAGCGCGACGCGCTGCATCGTCGACGTGCCAGCGTCGGGTGGCCACGGCAGCGCGTGGCGCCACACCTGACGCACCGGGCGGCGCGAGAACAGCGCGTTGCCGAAGCGGCGGCGCGGACCGCGGCCGTCATGCGGGTCGGCGCGCGGCAGATCGGTCCCGATCGCGAGATGCGCCTCGAAGCCGGGCAACCCGGCCGCAAGCTCCCCGAACTGGTCCTCGCCCGCGCTGCCCGGCAGGCCGTCGAAGCCGACCGCCACCTCCTGCAGGCAGAGCACGTCGAAGTCCGCGAACGCGCGGGCGTCGCGCAGCACGCGCGCGACATCGACCGCGCCGTCGGCGCCGCGGCACCACTGCACGTTCCAGCTCGTCAGCACCAGCGGGGATCGCATGCCGCGCGCCGGGTCAGTAGAGAAAGCCGCTGATCAGGCGCACCGCGTAAAACTCCTCGCCGAAGCGCACGCCGATGCCGAGCCGGTCCACCGCGAAGCCGAACACGCGCACCGGCTGGTACGTGCCGAACGTGAGGGCGAGCTCGAACTGGTGCTGCAGTGCGCGCGGCGGGCGGTCGCCCAGCAGAAACTCGATGCGGTTGAAGAACGCGTAGTGGACCGCGTGGAAGCCCAGGTTGGTCACGCGCTCGAACACGCGCCCGCCGGTGGGCACGATGAAATTGACGCCGGTGGCGACGACGCCGTAGTTCTGGCTCACGCCGTCGCGCGCGACGTTGCCCGCGTACAGCAGCGCGTTGCCGAGCGAGAAGTCGACCCGCCGGAACGAGCGCGACCACACGCTGCGCACGCCCACCTCCCAGATCGACGAGCGGTCGCCACGCGACGCGTCGAAGGCGCCGCCGAGCGACGCGGTCGGCTTGAGCACCCAGTTGTGCGCGACCTCCTTCTCGAACTCCACGCCCGGCATCGCGCCGATCGTCGCGAGGTTGCGGTTGGCGATGTCCTCGACCACCGTCGACAGGTTGTACAGACCGAAAGTCACCGGCAGCTTCAGGCGCACGCCCCAGGTGTCGTCGCCCGGTTCGCGCAGCACGGTCGACAGCGGCAGCCGCAGCACCGTCACCGTGCGGTCGCCGATGCGGTAGACCCCGGTGCCGAACGTGCTCGCGTAGTACCAGTCGACCAGCTGCTCGGGCTCGGCGTTGCTGCGCGGTGCGGCCTGTGCACGCACCGCGGTGGGCAGCAGCGTCGGCAGCAGCGCGAGCAGCAGCACGGCGCGCAGCGGCACGCCGGACCGCGACGCCGCTAGCGGTGGCTGCGGGCGTCGCGCGAGCGATCGCGCGCGCAACGCGGCAGGCGGGCGAGCCGCGCGTCGGACCCGTGCAGCGACGAGCGACGTCGCGAACGCCCATGCGTGCCCGATGCGCCGGCGTACCGCGCTCATCGCGACTCGACCCACGCCACCAGCGCTGCACGCGCACCGCGCGGCAGACGCTCGAACGCGCGCCGGCTTGCCCGCGCCTCGCCGTCGTGCCACAGCACCGCGTCGACCACGCCGCGCGCGCGGCCGTCGTGCAGCAATGCGAGATCACCGCCGGCGCCGGCCACGGCCCGCTTCGCGCCCAGCCCGACAAGCGGCGCGGTGCGCCAGTCGCGCGGCCCGGCGGCGCCGTCCGGGAAGCCGTCGGCCAGACCGCGGCCGAGGTCGTGCAGGCGTGCGTCGCTCCACGCGTCGGGCGCGGTGCGGTCGCGCAGACCGACGTTGGCCGCGTGGCAGTCGGCGCAACCGCTCACGCGAAACAGCGCGGCACCGCGCGCGAGGCCGGGGGCGAACGACGCCGCATTCGCGGTGCTGGCGGTGGCGGCGTTCGCGGCGGCGTCCGCCGCCACGGCGAGGTCACCGACGCGCCCGGCGGGATCGGCCCCCGCCGGTCCGGCGAGCGACGTGGTCGCCGCGCCGGTCGGCGCGTCCGGTGACGCGATGTGCGCGCCGGCCAGCCACGCCGCCAGCGCATCGAGCTCGGCCGCGGTGGTCTCGGGCTGCAGGCCCGGCGGCTGCGCCGCGCATGCACGCTGCACCGGCGGGCACTGCGGATCGGGCCGCATCGGCGACGTCACGCCGAGGTCCTCGGCCCAGGCGGTCGCGATCTGCGCGTGCAGCGTCGCGTGCGAGGCCTTCCAGCCGAAGCGACCGACGCGTCCGACGCGGGGCGTCGACGCGTCGCCGTCGGCCGCGACACGCCGCGGCGCGCGGCCGCGCGCCGGGCGGTCGATCGCGGCGGTGTCCAGGGCCGACAGCGCGGCGACGGCATCGAGCGACGGCGCGATACGAAGGCTGCGCGCCGCGTCGGGTTCGATCGCGCCGAACGCCAGTGCCGACAGCTGCACGCGCGGCGCGCGCATCGCCACGCGTGTGCCGTCGGGCAGGCGCCGCGTCGCGGTTCGCCACGTGAGCTGCAGCGCGCCTTCAGCCGGAACGACGCCGGCGATGCCCTCGGTCTGCAGCTGCGCGCCGTAGCGTGGATGCGGTTGCGGTGCGTCCACGCCGGCGCGGGGCGCGGCGGCCAGATGCAGCGTGCGCCGCGCGAGCCGCACCTCGGCCGGCAGCGGCGGCGCGCCGGGCGCCGCGTGGCAGTCGATGCAGGCGGACGCATTGCCGGTCGGTCCGCGGCCCCAGCGCCCGAACGCCGACGGCGCGACCGTCCAGCGCTGTGCGAACAGTTCCGGTGCGTCGATGCGCGCAGGGTCGGTCGTCGGCGTCGGCGGCATCGGTGGCGCGCCGTCCGGCGGTGCGCCCGTCGAAGGTGGTGCCGCGTCGCGGCCCGCCTGCGCATGCGCAGCCGGCATGGCGCTCGACGCGGCCGCCAGCAGACACACGGTCGCGGCGACGGACAGGCGCGAAGACGGTCGGACCGGCACGCGGCGACCGCGCGGGCGCGAAACGGAAGCAGGCATGGCGCGAGCCTATCGCGCCGCAGCATCGATCCCGTCGAACTCGCCCCGCCGCGCCGACTCTGTGACACGGTCCGAACTCGGCCACCTTTCCGCGAGCCCCCGTCCATGACCCAGCCGTCGACCCTTCAGCCCGCCCCCGGCGCCATCGCGGCCGTGACCCGCTGGATCGACCGCAACGTGCTGGACCTCGGGCGGCAGATGCGCCTGTCGTACCTGCCGCCGCTGATGGTCTATCTCGCGTACGGCATCTCGGGGCTGACCGGCATCGTCGGCACCTTCTTCGTCAAGGACTTCCTCGGGCTGAGCGCGCAGTTCCTCGCGGCACTGGGGTTCTGGGCCGGCATCCCGTGGGCGCTGAAGATGCCGGTCGGCCATCTGGTCGACCTGATGTGGAAGCGCAAGGGCCTGCTCGTGTACCTGGGTGCGGCGCTGATGGCCGCGAGCCTGCTGATCGTGCTGCGCCTGCTGACCGACCGCGCCGGCATGGAGGCGGTGATGAGCGCCGATCGCTGGTACGTGCTGGCGTCGCTGCTCGCCCCGGTGGGCTACGTGCTGCAGGACGTGGTGGCCGACGCGATGACGGTCGAGGCGGTGCCGCGCGTCGACGCCGACGGTCGGCCGACGAGCGAGGCGGATCGCCGCGCCGGCCACACGACGATGCAGACGCTCGGGCGCGTCGCGATCGTCGGCGGCGGGGTGCTGGTGTCGCTGGTCAACATCGTGTTGTTCGACGGCGTGCGCGGCATGAGCGACGCCGACAAGATCGCGAAGTACGTCGGCCTGTACCAGGCCGCGCTGGTGATCCCGGTCGTGTCGGTCGCAGGCGTCGTGCTGGCCGGTGTGCTCGCGCGGCGCAGCGAGCGGCGGCTGAAGGCGCAGGGACGCAGCGCCGCCGAGATCGACGCGCTGGTGCACGGTCGCAGCGGCGAGCCGACGCCGGTGAACGTGTGGATCCTCGGCGGCGGCGCCGTCTTCGCGGCGGTGTCGATCGCGATCGGGCTGTCGGACCTGACGTGGTCGGCCGAGATCCTGTTCGCGGCGTCGATGGCGATCGTGATCTTCCTGATCGGGCGCCTGGTGCGCGAGCTGGAACCGACCCAGCGCAACACGCTGGTCGGCACCGCGTTCGCGATCTTCGTGTTCCGCGCGATGCCCGGCCCCGGCGCGGGCTACTCGTGGTGGTCGATCGACGTGCTGGGCTTCGACCAGCAGTTCCTCGCGGTGCTGTCGCTGGTGGGCGCGACGCTCGCGCTCGCGGGGATGTTCATCTTCCGCCGCTACATGGCCGAGCGCTCGATCGCGCGGGTGCTGGCGATGCTGACCATCGTCGGCACGGTGCTGTCGCTGCCCAACCTCGGCATGCTCTTCGGCCTGCACGAGTGGACTGCCCGCGTGACCGGCGGCGTGGTCGACGCGCGCTTCATCGCGCTGATCGACACCGCGCTCGAGTCACCGCTGGGCCAGGTGGCGATGATCCCGATGCTCGCGTGGATCGCGAACTCGGCGCCCGACAACCTCAAGGCCACGTACTTCGCGGTGATGGCGTCGTTCACCAATCTCGCGCTGTCGGCGGCGGCGCTCGGCACCAAGTACCTGAACGGCCTGTACGTCGTGACGCGCGAAGTGCGCGAGCCGGTCACGCAGGCCGTCAAGGTGGCCGCCGACTACACCCAGCTGCCGGCGCTGTTCATCGTGGTGATGGGGCTGAACTTCGCGCTGCCGATGGCGGCGATCGTGATCGTCAGGACGACGCGGTGGAGGAGCGCGTAGGTGCATGGACACCGTCTGCACAGCGGCAGGGCTGCGCTCGACGCAGAGAGTCGAGCAGGATCACCATCAAGCGAACACAGGAGATTGCACCATGCGCTATCGCATCGCACTGCACCCGTCCGACGAAGGCTTCGCCGTCTCGGTTCCTGGCCTGCCGGGTTGCTGGTCGCAAGGGGCCACCGAAGCCGAGGCGATCGAGAACATCCGCGAGGCGATTCACGACTACCTGCAGGCGGTCGAGGCACAGCTCGACGGCGCGCAGGTGCGGGAAGTGGATGTGACGGTCTGACCTTGCCTCGCATCCCGGGCGTCAACCATCTCGACGCGGTTCGAGCCCTGGAGAGGGCTGGGTTCCAGGTGGTGCGACAAGGCAAGCACATCGTCATGTCGAACGGCACAAGGATCCTGACGATTCCCCGTCACAACCCGGTGAACGCCTTCACCTTGGGTGGGATCGCGCGCGACGCGGGACTGTCGGTGACGCAGTTCACCGATCTGCTCTGACCACCGCGCCGATCGCGTCGAGCGGACTCGCGACGCCGCGCCCGCCGCGCGACAGCACGTGCGTGTAGATCATCGTCGTGCTCACGTCCGCATGGCCGAGCAGCGCCTGCACCGTGCGGATGTCGTAGCCCGCCTGCAGCAGATGCGTCGCGAACGAGTGCCGTAGCGTGTGTGGCGACGCCGGCTTGTGGATGCCGGCATCGCGCAGCGCCTGCCGCATCGCGCGCTGCACGGCCTTCGCGTCGGCGTGGTGGCGGCCGATGCGCCCCGATCGCGGATCGACCGACAGCCGCGCGGACGGAAACACGTACTGCCAGCCCCACTCGCGGCCGGCGTTCGGGTACTTGCGATCCAGCGCCCACGGCATGCAGACCCGACCGTGGCCAGACGCCAGATCGGACGCGTGCAGTTGCCGGACACGCACGAGGTGCTCGCGCAGCGGGCCGACGAGTGCGTCGGGGAGCACCGTGACGCGATCCTTGAACCCCTTGCCTTCGCGCACCGTGAGTTCGCGCCGCATGAACTCGACGTCCTTCACGCGCAGCGCGAGCGCCTCGCCCAGGCGCAGGCCGGTGCCGTAGAGTAGACGCAGGATCAGCGCGG